>CAZJBZ010000112.1:0-12571 GCA_964543975.1 uncultured Spirochaetales bacterium | reverse complement strand
GAACAGGAGGCGATCCGGAATTTTCTGTAAATTTTCCGGGGAATATTGAGAAAGCACATCAGCGTCGAGCGCTTTCGTAAGCATGTTATTATCAATTCCGATGATTACGTCAGCCCTCGGATTACCTGACTCCATGATAACTCTACTCAATACCTGTCCCGCGTCCCCTACCGATTGTATAGTAACATCGATACCGGTTTTTTCTTCAAAGACAGGTATGATTTTTCCCGCCGGCCCCCATTCCGCGACAAATGAGTCGTACGCGTAGATGATAAGCTCTTTACCGTTCGGTTCATCCGCTTCCCGGTTTCCCGCGGCAAAAAGGGTATACGGTAAAAAGGCACTGAAGGACCATACGATTGCTGTAAAAAGAACCATTGCGGTTTTCATAAAGGCACTCCTTGAGAATAAGATACTCATTAATGTATGGTGGGGATTTGAATGTCACACTCCCTGCGCCGGTATTATCCGGATCAGGTTCAACGGGTATAATCTCAGGCTCCGTTAAGAAACGGGACCACCCCACGACCTCTCAATGATACCGCCGAAGAAGCCGTTCGTCAATATCGTTGAGTATTCATTTCAGGTGTGTGAACCGGAAGTAGAATTGAAAACGTGCTCCCTTCGTTCGGAATGCTTTTGACGGTGACTTCACCTTGGTGAACGGATGCTATGTGTTTGACAATTGCCAAACCGAGTCCGGTCCCTCCGAGCTCTCTGCTTCGTGCTTTATCAACTCTATAAAAACGCTCGAAAACTCGTGAAAGATGTTTCGTCGGTATGCCGCAGCCATGGTCCTCTACCGCGATTACATAGTACTCCTCATTTTCCGTTGAAAGCATTATATGGATTGAGCTCCCATGATCGCTGTACTTAATCGCGTTATCGATAAGATTTACGATTGCCTGTTCCAATAGCAAGGGATTGACATATCCTTTAATTCGTTCATCAAGATCAAGATGAATGTCGATCTTCTTCTTCTCAGCACTGTTTCTGCAGACATATACTGCTCCCGTCATTATTTTTGCAATAGAATAATATTCGAACTCCAATTGCTTCCGTTTGAATTGTTCGAGTCGAGAGAGACTGAGGAGGTCTTCTATAATAGAATTTAACCGGTCGGTCTGCTTCGCTATAATATTTAGGAAATGTTCGGCTTTTTCCGGATGATGAATAGCACCGGAAAGAAGGGTTTCAACAAATCCTTTAATTGAAGTGATCGGTGTTTTAAGTTCGTGAGAAACATTGGCGACAAAATCCTTACGAATATTTTCCAATGTTTTCAGTTTAGATATATCGTTAAATACAAGAAGAACTCCGGCTGAACCGCCTTGTTCGTCTTCGGGTATGACGGTTGCATGCGCTTGAAGAAAGATATGAGAACCAGGTTTACCGACATCCTGTTTGCCGTTGGTGCCTTGAAAGCCGGATTGGTAGATGGTTATATTGGTTTCGATAGGGCGGGATGATTCGAAAGCGGATTGGGCGAATTCCTGAAGTTCGGAGTTCCGAATAATTTCTAGAATATTCTTGCCGATGATCTGTTCTTTATACAGATTGACAAGCCTGCATGTCGCCGCGTTACATGCCCGAATCTGCAGTTTAGTATCGAGAAGGATCACCGGTTCCACCATGCTTGCCAAGACCGCGTTCGATTGTTTGTTTTCGTTGCTTATGACAGTCATTTGTTTTTTTAGCGATTCTTTTACCGTTTCCATAGTCTCAAAGAGAAATCGTGTTTCGGAAGGGTGCCCGAGCAGAGAAGATTCGGTGAAATCTCGGTTTTTCAAACCTTGAAGCTGTCGGTCCAAGCTCAAGAGTGAGGTGAAGAGGTTTCGTGAAAAGAGAAGGGATGCTGTTATTACGAGCAGTACTGAAAGTGCGGCAAAAAGAAGAAGTCGTGAGCGCAGCAGTACAAGGGTTTCATCGATATAAAGGATTCCGGTCCCCACCGTCAGCAGGCCGACCCGCCCGTTATTGAGAATTATCTCCGCGGTTTTTGATATATAAGAACCATTGTTCTCATTCTCTTCATCATGGTGGAAGCCGGCGATGACCTTTCCTTTTTCGTCAATAAGAGTAATGTCGAAGTTGAGTTCTTGGGACACCCTTTTCAGCAGGGAAGAGGTCCCCTCCGACGCATCGGGATCAACACTGCCGGAAAGAATCCGCTTAACGAGAACTATTCCGTTCTCTACATTCTTCTCCGTAGATTTTTGCAGTGCGGAACTGGTAATACGGATGGATACCGATGAGTAAAGAAGAAGAACAAGAAGCGGCAGGAAGTAGGAAAGGAGTAATTTAACAAGAATGCCTTTTCGGACCACTTACTCAACCTTTAGTCTGTACCCGACCCCTCGAACTGTTTGGATATACTTACCGAGCTCGCCCAGTTTTTTTCGTAATCCTAATATCTGTACGTCAACCGACCTTTCAGTAACCGGATAGTCTTCTCCCTTCACGGCCCCGATAATTTGGCTTCTTGAAAAAACCCAACCGGGATTTTGCGCTAAAAAGACGAGAATGGAAAACTCGGTCGCCGAAAGAGCTATGGCGGTATCGTTACAAGTAACGTGATGTTTCGAAATATCGATAATGAGGTCCTTGATAATGACTCGGTTGTTTTTCTGTTCATCCGTTTTCTGCTTTTTACGTCGTAAAACGCTACGAATTCGGGCAATGAGGACTTTTGGTGAGAACGGTTTGGTAATATAATCCTCTGCTCCAATTTCCAAGCCGGTTATAATATCCGAATCTTCACTTTTTGCCGTAACCATCAAGATCGGAATTTCTCTTGTCCTCTCGTCTTGCTTCAATTGTTTACAGACATCGAGACCGTCTACACCGGGGAGCATCAGATCGAGCAAAATGAGATCAGGATTGATTTTGTATACTTCCGCGAGTGCGTTTTCTCCGGTCAACGATTTATACGTTTCATATCCCTCTTTTTCAAGGTTGTAGGTCAACAATTCCATAATATCGTGTTCATCTTCAACAACAAGAATTTTTTCATGCGCCATTGTTTACTCCTGCTTTCTTTTTCATTTTTTCGTGTTTTCCGGTTGTACAATAGATGATCCACGCACACATCGTTATCGCATGATCGCCCAAACGATCCAAAAACCTAATCGAGAAGAGCATCTCGGCGGTCTGTTTTGTCCGATCAGGATTTTCTTTCATGTTGGTTATACAATTATCAAATATTTTTTTATACATCTCGTCAAGAACGGCGTCTCACGTTTCTTAATATGAGAAGAAAAGATGGAATCTACTGTTATTTTTTTGTTAAAAAATCGTTAAAAAAACGCGTTCTGCCTCTTCCTATCGGACCTGTTGTGAAAACCAATTATAGAGTGCGATTATTCTGTTTTGAAAACTCTCGGTCTTTGATTTTTCTATTCCAAATGCTGAGATGGTCGTTTTTACCGCGCTATTACCGTAGAAGAGAATATGATCATCTATCGGGTGAATAATGAGATGTATCTGCATATTGTTTGGGGCGATAAGAGGAATAATTCCGTACCACATCGTTTTCATGTTCATTATGGAGAGACCGATATAACCGCCGGTATGCCGGTATGTTAATTCGGAATAGTTCTTACCGAAGGTAAGGTCCTGCTGAAATACGATGATAGTGTCCTTATCAGGGACCGATTTAACCAACGGGTCGGGGAGCTTTTTAGTGCTGTTTACCTTATCAACGACGTAAAACTCTTTAAAAAAAATTCTTGTGTGACCTCTCGATGCCGAATAGTAGTCGATTCCTTCGATTGTGCTCACGTGCCGAATCGTATTATAGAGGTTCAGTATCAGCTGTTTCTCAGATGAAACATCACCAAGCCTTTCCGGGACAGGCATGATACGGATGGTTTCGACTCCTATGTTAGGATCAATCTTTTTGATTTCTCTTTTTATATTTTCGGATATCTTCGCGGAGGGAAGCCAAACACCCACTGCCTCGTCTTTATAATAAAAACGGGTTAGTTCATTTTCAATGATGAGCGTTTCCTTTTCGAGGTCCGACAGGTTGTCGATCAGGACGGACAAACCGTCCACGGTCCTGTAAATGTCGGCCGCCTCTGCGGAAGGAAAGGAGATGAATGAAAGAAGTAACATCTGAAAGATTGCAAAAGCTGATTTTCTCATGGTACAATTACTTTAAATTGTAATAATTGTTATTTCAAGAGAGGTGAAAGCACGGCTCGTATCGTATGGAAAAAGTTATTGTTTTTACAGGCGGAGGGACGGCCGGTCACGTGGTTCCGGGAATTTCGGTTTTAAGGACCTTAGAAAGCCAATGGACCGGTTCGTTTGCGTGGATCGGGTCCAAAAAGGGTATTGAAAAAGAGATTGTCACTCGAGAGGGGGTCCCCTATTACGCTATACCTTCGGGAAAATTGAGGCGATACTTCTCACTCTTGAATTGTATAGATGTCATTCGAATTGGTTTTGGTTTTGTAAAAGCGCTTTTTTTGCTCTCGGTATTGAAACCTTCCGTACTATTTTCAAAGGGGGGGTATGTTTCCGTACCCGTCGTATGTGCCGCTCGATTACTGGGTATCTATACGGCAACCCATGAATCGGATTTAGATCCGGGTCTGGCGACGAAGATAAATAGCAGGTTCGTTTCGGCCGTCTTTGTTAGTTACGAAAGAACCCTCGAATATTTTCCCGAATCGGTTCGGAATAAAGTTGTGCTAACAGGAAATCCTGTCCGAACAACAATGGAACACGGCGATAGTGATCGGGCGAAACAAATCCTCGGTATAACCGGCAAAGGTGATGGAACGCCGGACGGAGATGAACGCGATAGTGGTGAGTGCGAAAGTGAAAAACCTGTAGTTTTGGTGTTAGGAGGCAGTTTAGGTGCCTCGCAAATAAATGAGCTGGTGGCTCGAAGCCGTAGAGAGCTATTTCAGGAATGTTTTATCATACATCAGATGGGTAGAAAAAATTATAAACCCATATTCACGGAAAGGTATAGAACATTTGATTTTATCGATGATGATCTGTGTCATTTTTTTGCCCTCGCGGATATTGTTGTGTCCCGGGCCGGCGCGAACACGCTGTGGGAGATAGGAAGAACGTGCAAGGCGGCCCTACTTATACCGCTTTCAGGTCCTGCCACTCGAGGCGATCAAATACGAAACGCCCGGTTTTTCGCTGATAATGGAGCCGCTCTCGTACTCACCGATGAAGAAGTGACTCCGGAACAGTTTACGGAACAAATAAAAACACTTTTGCATGATAAAGAGAGACGCGTTTCTTTAGGACGGGCCGCCTTCGAACTGTGTAAAAAGGACGCGAACGCGACCATTTCACGCCTGCTCTTTGAGCAGGCAACCCAAAGGAGATAGAATATGGAATTTGCTATACTGGACATCATTTTTGTTGTTATACTGTTAATAACAACAATACGAACGACCATCAAAGGCTTTATTTCTGAAATAATGACCTTAGCAGCCTTGCTATTAGGTGTAGCGGCGGCTGTTTTATTTTTAAAACTAGGCACTCGTTTGATCGATGCCTACTTCGGACAATCGAATTGGAACCAAGTGATAGCGTTTCTCGTCATCTTTTTAGTCGTCTACATTGTAGTCAAAATTTTTGAAAGCGGCTTAAAGAAACTTTTCGAGCAATTGAACTTGGGAAGTTTGGATAGGGCGTTAGGGTTTTTTTTGGGAATTATAGAAGGTGTGCTGTTAATAGCACTCATCATTATCGCTTTGAAGATGCAACCTTTTTTCGATATGGCTGAAGCGATTGATGACAGCACACTTGCGGGGATAGTGGGGTACCTCATACCGTACGGTCTAACCTTTTTACAGGATAAAGTATAGAAATGGGAAATTACAACAAACCACTATTGTGGATGAGGCACGTATGTTTGAGAATATAATCGGACAGGAAGGCATCGTAGCACGTCTAAAGCGTGAATTGCAAAAAAATGAACTGCCTTCATCCATTTTATTTTACGGTGAAGAATTTTCCGGGAAATTAACTGCCGCGTTGGAACTCGCACGGGCCCTATCGTGTGAAAAAGAGACGGCGGAATGGAGTTGTCAATGCGGAGCTTGCGAAAAACATCGTCTTCTCATCAATCCGAATACCATTATGCTGGGCGGCCGTTATTTTTATCAGGAGATTGCCGCCTCAGCGGACGTATTGAAGAGAACTGAAAAACGTTCCTCTCACTACCTCTTCCTTCGCGCCGTGCGCAAATTGACACGACGTTTCGACGATTTCTTATGGGACGGAAATGAAAACAAAATGAAAAAGAGTGCTGAGCTGGTTCGCTCTTTGGAGGATGAACTTGGTTTTTTCCTTCCTGTAAACAACTCTCAGCCGTTCGAAGAGTCGGAGAAACATATCTCATCGGTCCTCGATTTAAGCTCACAAATTGTGTCGAGTATAAATCTCCAAACAATTCCAATTGATCTAATCAGAAGGGTGAATTATTGGACTCATACCACATCACCGGGGGCAAAAAAGATCGTTATTATAGAGAACGCGCATAAAATGTTGGAAAGCGCGCGAAACGCGCTTTTGAAGATACTCGAAGAACCTCCCCCCGGGGTGTTTTTCATCCTTACCACTCCCCGCAAAAGTTCGCTCATTGCTACCATTCTTTCACGTGTGCGCCACTATTATTTTAAAGAGAGAAATAGCGCGGAAACGGAGGAAGTGCTAAAAAAAATATTTAATGAAGAGAGGGGAGAATACTCCGGAATAAAAGACTATTTTCTTGCTTGGACCGGTATGAATAAAGAAGTGATCGACCGGGCAGTCACTCTCTTTTTTAAATATATCATCGATGAGGGTCGAACACCCCACTTGTCTCTCGAGGAGGACGGTGTTTTTTCACAACTGGATGATCGAGAGAGTGTCATGCTCTTTCTTCGCGAACTGCTCGAAAGATTGAGAACAATTATGGCTGATTATTGTAATGATAATGAGAAAGCGTTCCTCTTGTCTTTTTTTGAAAAAATAAGAAGGGTAACGCGTGAAACGGCTACCATGGTCGATGTTTATAACCAACGTCCTCTTCTTGCCTTGCAAAGTTTTTTTCTTCAGACACGAGACTTAGTGTGGCAACTGCAAAAAAACAGAATAGCGTAGGGGGGCCCTGCAAAAACGCGCTAAGAGGATCTACTCTGAGAATGGTGATTTTTGCAATTATCTCAAAGTGATTGAATTTTTTACGATTGCCACATATCCTTAATTTGCAAGAGGCTCAGTATGAGAAAATTTATTCAACGTGCATTGGAAAAACTTCCTAAATTGGATAAGCAACAGATCCGTTCTTTACTCTATGATATGGCTTCGGAAAATGAACGGTTGGAAGTCGTCCTCGAATCGATGACCGACGGTGTAATCGTTTGTGACAAAGATCATAACGTAATCCTTGTAAACAAATCCGCCCAGCGGTTGTTGCACATAGCAGGGAACGAAGCTTATGAAAAACAGGTGTGGACGGTTATTGACGATGAAGAGATATCGGAGTTTTTAAAAAAAAGCCTTCAGAATCAGGAAAAAATAGTAGACAAAGAGTTTACTTTGGAATACGGGGGAGCAGCTCAAATCCTTGCGTGCAGTATCATGCCCCTGGTTATGGATGGAAAAGTACAAGGAAACTTAATTCATATAAACGATATAACGGAACGACGCGAGGAGGAAGCGAGGCTGCGGAGAGCCGAGCGCTTGGCATCGCTCACCACTTTGGCAGCCGGTATTGCTCATGAAATAAAAAATCCTCTTGGTTCGATGAGTATTCATATTCAACTTATTCGAAAAGCGATGAACGGAAAGAAGGAGATAGGAGCCGAGGCTGTAGAAAAACATCTAAGCATTATCGGTGAAGAGCTGAATAGGCTTAACGGTATTGTTGTGGATTTCCTTTTTGCCGTTCGACCGATGAACACCAATCTCGAATTGAGCGATCTTAATAGCGTAATCGAGGATATTTTGCAATTTGTAACTGTTGAATTGGATGAGGGCGGTGTCGAGTTGGACAGACAGTTAGATGAACAGTTACCGCGCGTTAATTTAGATGAAAAATATATAAAGCAGGCTTTACTAAATTTGATAAAAAACGCGGTTTCGGCAATGCCGGACGGAGGTGTGTTGACGATTTCGACTAAACGGGAAAATGAATTCGTCGTGTTAAAAATCAGAGACACGGGGACAGGAATACCTGATGACATCATCGATAAAATCTTTGAACCTTACTTCACTACGAAAGACTTCGGTTCCGGTTTAGGACTGACTGTGGTCTATAAAATCATCAAAGAACATCTGGGAGAAATTTCTTTGAAATCGAAAGAGGGAGAAGGGACCTGTTTTACTATCCATTTCCCCATCCCCCAGAAGGAACAGAGGCTTCTTGGCTGGAAAGGAGAAACTGATGAAGTTTAACGTACTTATTGCCGACGACGAGAAAAATATCCGTGAAGGGTTAGGGCAGGCACTCGAAATGGACGGCCATACTGTTTTCCTCGCGGAGGACGGCAAGCAGGCTCTCGACTTAATCAATAATAAAGAAATGGATCTTGTAATCGCGGATTTGAAGATGCCGAATATTTCGGGAGAAGAGCTCCTTAAGGAGCTCGCCTCTTCTTATCCCACCATTCCTGTGATTATTTTGACCGCTTACGGAACCATTGAAGCCGCCGTTAACGCTATGAGAAACGGGGCGTACGATTTTTTAACCAAGCCGGTCAATTTAGATCGACTCTCTCTGCTGGTGAAACGGGCTTTGAACAATCGAGAGCTTATTTTACAACATCGGGCCCTCCAGGAGGAACTTGAACGTAATCAAAGAAGGCGGAATTACGATAAAATAATCGGGAAAAGCTCCCAGATGAAAAGCATCATGGATGTTATTAACCAGATAGCACCCACAAAGGCCTCCGTTCTTATCACCGGTGAAAGCGGAGTGGGGAAGGAGCTTGTCGCGGACGCAATTCATCATTTATCGAATAGAAAAGATAAACCGTTTGTGAAAGTTCACTGCGCGGCACTATCGGAAAATCTTCTCGAAAGTGAATTATTCGGCCATGAGAAGGGAGCTTTTACCGGAGCAATAGCCAGGAAACGGGGCAGATTCGAAATGGCACATACAGGAACAATCTTCTTAGATGAAATTGGTGAGATAAGTCAAAATGTCCAGATAAAAATTCTTCGGGTACTCCAGGAAAAATCATTCGAGCGGGTGGGCGGAGAGGAAACATTGGAAGTGGATGTGCGAATAATCACCGCGACAAATAAAGATTTAAAAAGTGAAATAGAAACCGGGAATTTTCGAGAGGATCTTTTCTACCGATTAAACGTTGTCAACATTCATGTGCCGCCACTTCGTGAACGGAAGGAAGATATTTCTCTTTTGGCAACAGCTTTTCTGCGTGAGTTCAGTAATGAAAATGATAAAAACATCGAAGGGATTGAACCGAAAGCACGGAATGCACTGTACAACCATTCCTGGCCCGGCAATATTCGAGAATTAAGAAATTGTATGGAAAGTGCTGTGGTTATGACGAAAGATGCCATCATTACCCTCGATGATCTACCCCCTTCGGTTAAATCCGGTTCCGAAGAGGATTATATAAAGATCAGTCTGGGAACCAGTCTCCAGGAGGCTGAAAAGGAGATCATTCACAATACTCTGATTCGGCAAAACGGCAACAAGAGTAAGACTGCCGAAATTTTAGGAATAGGCAGAAAAACCCTGCACCGCAAAATAAACGAATATAACCTCGAGGCGGGGGAGGAAATCCCTGGACCTACGGACTAATCGGATTTATCTCCACTACCGCCTGTTTCTTCCCACCTTTTTATCCGTGTAAAGGCAAGATTAATCCGCTGTGTCATTTCGGTTGCTATTTTCTGATCGTGCGAATGGTGGTCGGGGTGGTAGGTGAGCATCAACTTTTTATATGCACTTTTCACTTCCGAGAACGGCGCGCCGAATTCGACTTGGAGCGTCTCATAATCCTTCCTCAATTCATCCGGTACGGAACGATTCTTTTTTCCCGTGTCGGTGGTTGCAGAATTGAAGGACGAAGAAGGTCCCATTCCGATTTTCATAAACTCTTCCAGCTCTTCCCAGGCGTCATGAAAATCACTGTCCGTGCCGTACGCGGGCTTACGACCGGAATAGTCGATTTTTTCATCCTGCAGAAAACTTCTTATAAGGTTTCCAAATCTATCGAATATCTGATTCACTGACACCTCCGTCAATAATCCTACAAAAAAAGTTCCTCATCGTCCATATAAAATGAGCCCGAGAAGACATAGCGCGGCGAACCTGTAATATAAACGGTATTGTTGACTGCCGACCATTGTAAATAATGTTCTTCGGTTTTTTTATGGACGATTATGTCCCTTTCACAGAATCCGTTAACCATTGCCGCAAGCCCTCCGATTGCGGACGCGGAAGAATAATCGATTGGTGGTTTACGGAACCAGACAAAAACAGTTATATCCTCTCGACTCATGACTCTGACGAAGACCGGTACAGGTTTGCGTTCCGTCGATAGAAGGCGAGGCATGTCTTTGGCCAACGTTTTCATCTCAATGCGAGAAATTTCATTCGATAGAAGGACCATCCCGTCCCGTTCGATATGCAGAGGGGTCACGGAGTACGTCTTGCCATGCACATTGATCGTTTGATTGTATTCAGTATCGGCAAATTCTTTCAATTCATTCTCTCCGCCCTCTGTTTTTGGAGAATCTAATGAAACCCGAAAATTATTGCTGTCGATTGCATCGATAATCCGTGTTCCGTTTGATGTTTCAACGTGAAGCGTATTGTTTACGAACAGGCCGCTGTCGAAAGCGTACCTGCTTAAACAAAAAAGAGCGTCGTCCACAATACGCTGCATTCCGCCGTAAGAACTAAACACCCGCATGCGAATTCGTTCATTCTTTCCTGAATCGATGCAGATGATGCCGTTGCTTCCTATCCCGGTTTTTCTGTTTGATACCTTTCGAGCGAAAATCCCCATGGTCTTCAAAGGAGGGGCTTTCTTGTACAGATAGTTAACCAATAGAAAATCATTACCGCAAAAGTATAATTTGATAAAGGGAAAATCCATAGAGCCTCTGTAGGATACAGTGTACTATCTTTTAAAAGAATTCTCTATGCAATTTTAGTATCGAATCCTCAAAAAAATCTTCTTGGACGACTAGAGAAAGGTTGGTATCCGAAGATCCGAGGGAAATCAGCCGTATCTGAGTGGGAGAGAGAGTGCTAAACACCCTTGATACGAAGGCAGGGTCTTTCCAGAAGTTTTTACCCACCAGGCATAGCATGCTCTTATTTTTTTCGATGGTGACTTTGCCGATCTCTTGAAGTTCCTTAATAATATGCTGTACGTAAGAGATGTTATCGATGGTCAAGGATACGGAAACTTCAGAAGTTGCGATTAAGTCGACCGGTGTTTTGTAGGTATCGAAGATCGAAAACATTCTCCTTAGGAAACCATACGCGTTTAACATGCGGGTTGACGTGATATTGATAAGCGTGATGTCCTTTTTACCCGCAATTGCTCTTAATCCCTTTTCCGGTACTTTTCCTTTGATTGTTGTTGAGGCACCTCTATGATCGTTCGTATTTTTAACATGGACCGGAATATTGTGCTCGACCGCAGGTTGGATTGTGGACGGATGAACGACCTTCGCTCCGAAATAGGCCAATTCGGCCGCTTCTTCGTAACTGATTTCCGGTATGGTCATGGCGTCGGCTACGATGCGGGGGTCGGAGGTCATAATGCCGTGAACGTCCGTCCAAATTTGGACCTCATCCGCGGCGAGGGCCGCGCCGAAGAGGGCGGCGGTAAAATCAGAACCGCCTCTTCCCAGTGTCGTTGTCGCGCCACCGTCGTTTCTGCCTATAAACCCCTGCGCGATATAGAGCCTGTCTTTTATCGGTTTAACACCGTTTTGTATTTTTTCATACGTTACAGGTATATCCGGGGTTGCGGCAGTAAAAGTGTCATCAGTGGTTATAAAATCTCTTGAATCGAGAAGCTCTACATCAATGTTTAAAGAAAGAGCTCTGCAGTAGACAATGGTGGTCGAAAGTAATTCTCCGAATGAGAGAAGCGCATCGTTGCTGCGCGGCGTACACTCCTTAAGCAGGAGAAGCCCTTTGACTAAAGAAGAGAGCTCTTCAAAAAGACCATTTAGGCGACTGAGGGCCGTTTCCAGATGTTTGCCGGTCAGGAAATTTCGTACGGTACCGTAATGAAGCTCTTTTACTTCGTGGAGCTTCTGTTGCGCTTTTTCCGTCTCCCCGTTATTTGCGTGGACCGCGATTTCCACAAGTCTGTCGGTCGTCTTTCCCATTGCAGAACAGACCATCACCGGAGCCAATTTCAACTGTTCGACTGCGACGGCAAGAGCCTGATCGATCATTTCAGCGCTCTGAATCGAAGTACCCCCGAATTTTAAAACAATCATTTTTTCAGGTACCCCTTTTCCACGAACGTTTCCGCGTTTAACAACGCCGCTCCGGCCGCTCCCCTTACTGTATTGTGTCCAAGAATAACCATCTTCACGTCAAGAACAGGAC
>CAZJBZ010000111.1:0-12607 GCA_964543975.1 uncultured Spirochaetales bacterium | reverse complement strand
TCTTGGCCCGAGTTGGAGCATATTACCATGATATTGGTAAAATTGATCAAGCAGAGTACTTTATTGAAAACCAAAAGGCTGACAATAAACATAACGAGTTGAAGCCTTCACTTTCCGTAGCGGTCATCAAATCTCATGTTAAAATAGGAATAGAGAAGGCAAAAGAGTTAAAACTGCCGAAAGCGGTAATAGATGTTATCGCCCAACATCACGGGAGTGGACTTATAACCTATTTTTACAGTGAGGCTCTTAAGGACAAGAAAAACAACCAGGTGCTGCCGGAAGATTTTTCTTATACCGAATCTCCTCCTAAAACGAAGGAAGGCGCGGTAGTCATGCTGGCGGACACCATCGATGCTGCAACTCGAACCTTAAAAAAACCGAGTATTGCCAAGCTGGAGAAAGCGGTATGGGACCTGATTATGCAACGTTTTAAGGAAAAACAGTTGAATGAAAGCAATCTTACCTTTAAAGATCTAGAAATAATTAAGAAAACTTTTGTTCAGATTCTTGCAGGATATTTTCATTCCAGGATAGAATATCCTCGTACAAACGGAGAAAAGCTTTGAATGTGATAGATATAAACAGTGTTGATGAAATAGACCACCCGCCTCCGAAAAAAGTGCGACAACTTTGCAATTGTGTCCTCACTTTTTTAAACCATAATAGATGGGAGTTATCGGTATTTTTCTGTGATAATGCTTATATTCAAAGCCTAAATAAACGTTATTTAGATCATGATTATCCTACCGATATTCTCTCTTTTCCCCAAAACCATAACAATGCAATCACGCATCTCGGTTGTTCGGAATTTTCTGTTCCTTCCGAAAGAAATAATTACTATTACGCGGGGGATATTGTTATTTCGACCGAGCAAGTACGAATAAATGCCGACCAGTATAAGGTTCAATATGAGGAGGAGTTAAAACGACTACTAATTCACGGAATTTTACACTTAAAGGGGATGGACCATACCTATACGGATATGGAAAATCAAGAAATGATTACACTGCAGGAAGAAATACTCAAATCGATAGAGGGAGTTTCGCTATCGTGAAGAGATTACCGTTTTTAAGTAAATTCTTTAGAAGACTGGAAGAAGAAGAATCGGAAAGTTTTGAACATCTCAATCCGTCGGAGAAAGATATGATCCGAGGGATTGTAGAACTTTCAAAAACGACGGTAAAGGAGGTAATGGTACCACGGATAGATGTTGTCTTCATCGCTTCCGACAGTGAAATTCAAGACCTTATTGATTGTGTAGTGGAAACAGGCCATTCCAGATTTCCGGTCTATAAGGATACAATTGATAATGTTATCGGAGTACTCTACGCAAAAGATTTGCTCAAATACACCTATAAGAATGAAGCAATTGATATCGAATCCATAAATCGTAAACCCTATTTCGTCCCAGAAAGTAAACGACTGGACAGCCTTTTAAGGGAATTCAAGCTCAAGAGGGTCCATATTGCCGTTGCGGTAGATGAATACGGCGGTGTCTCCGGTATTGTCTGTCTGGAAGATATCCTTGAAGAAATTGTAGGAGAAATTCAAGATGAGTTCGACAACGAAATTGAGGATATTTTGGAAATAGGCAAGAACAGTTTCCTCTGTGACGCAAGAGTGGCGATAGAGGACCTGAATGATCAACTGAGAATGGATATTCCTAACGAAGATTATGATACGCTGGGCGGTTTTGTTTTTGATTTATTTGGGAAAATTCCTGTCAAATTCGAGAAAGTCACCTATGGAAATGCGGATTTTATAATACAGGACATGGACGGACATAAAATAAAGACAGTCAAAATTATAAAACGAAATGATGTGCCTTTGGATGAGTAACCATCAGATGAAAGGATTTTGGAAAATTTTTTGCAGCATGCTGATTACCTTCTCTGCATTGTCATGGAATGTTTCAGTGAGTGGTCAAGCGGTAAAAACCCCTGCGCAACTGTTTCATGCAGGGCAAAAAGAACAGGTGGCGGAAAATTTTTTTAAAGCGATTGAGTTGTATCGTTCCGCATTGGAAATTGCACCGGATTACCGGGATCCAATTATTGGATTATCCGAGTCCTACTTTGCCTTAGAAGAATATGAGGAAACGCTTGACTGGTTGAAAAAGGCACAAAAGTATGACAGAAAAAATCTTCGACTGCTCAACCTTGAGGGACGAACACTCGTAGCGATGGGAAAGTTGGAAGAAGCTTATCAACGGTTTAGTGAAGTTCTTTCAGTCGAACCGCATAATGTTTCCGCCAACTTTGGCCTTGCCGAATTGAATATTGTTCAGGGTAAAACAGATTACGCGGCTTCCCGCTATCACGATACTTTGAGATATTCTCCCGGTAATAAACAGGCCCTTCTCTCACTGATGTTGGTCCATGACGCGCGCGGGGAACAACGTAAAGCGGAAGAATATATTAGAGAAGCGTTGAATCGCTATTCTCACGATCCACAAGTCCATTATTATGCCGCAAAACACTATTTCCAATTCAATTTACTGGAAGAAGCGGAATTACAGGCAAACATCGCCGTATCATTACGCGAAGATTATATAGATGCATTACTACTGTTGAGCAACATTTATCTGGAAAGAGAAAATTACCGGAAAGTCATCCCACTTTTAACGGAAGTGATTGGTAAAAATCGCGAAAATAGAGAGAATAATATCCTTTGGTATTTGTTAGGATTAGCAAATGCTGAAACAGGAAACAGAGAACAGAGTGTTAACAGCTTTTCACGGGCCTTCCGAATGAGAACTGACGATGAAATCTCAAGAATTTTTTCTGAATATGTCATCATCGATCGGTACGATTTCGATAATCCTATCCGGGAACAATTTGCATCGTATCACTTTGAGAAGGGGAAAACCTACGAAGAAAAGAACTATTTCCAAAAAGCCCTGGATGAATATCGAAGGGGATTAAAAATTGATCCATTTTCCGAGAAGGGCAGGCTCCTCTACGCCCGTCTCCTCAATAAACTCGGCCACCCTGCCAGATACCTCTCCCAGTTGGAAATTCTTATCGAAGATTTCGAATATAGAACTACAGATATTTTGGATGAGTATGAAATTCAACAGAGTATTCAGGAAGACAGTGTAGCAAATAGATGGAGTATCAGGCAATTTCCGTCAAGTTTAAAGAATATTGAAAGCGAGGCTGAAGAAAAACGTTCCATTCCGTTAGAACGTTTCCAATACAATTGTCTTCTTTTCTTCCGCCGTACAAACTCAACCGCAATGGAACATTTTGGGTCCGAAAAGATACTTGCAAGATATATAAACGATCTATTAACGCATCAGGAAAACATTAATGTTATGAACGATCCCCTTCTCTATGAAGATTTTGCAGCAGCTTACAATCAAGCGCGAACAAAAAATGCTCACTATTTTCTATCGATATCCTTTAGAGAAAACGCTCGTTCATTTTACGGAGAATTTGAAATTTACAACGCGGAAACGGGTAATCACATTTCTACCTTTACAGCTTATCGAACCGGTAACAACAAGGTGGTTGAAACGCTTCTCTCTTTATCCTCCAAATTCATCAATTCGCTTCCGGTTAGAGGGAGGCTCGTGGACAGACGATTTGATACGGGACTCATTAATGTGGGAAGATCTGATGGAATTGAAACGGAAGAGTCTTTGTTTATCGTGAAAAACGGGGCGGTACAGATTGCACGTGATTCTATCGGTTTGGAATATGAAAAAGACGAGCTCTTAGGAAAGATAACTGTTGAAAAAGTGGATGAACTCATCGCGGAAGGCGCTATTGAGACCGATTCCTTTTTCGACCTGATCACTCCGGGCGATGAAGTGCTTCGAAAACAGCCACAGGAAGATCAGACTGAAGAGTTGGCAGAAAATAAAGAAAATCCCTCCCTCGTCTCTCCACATTCAAATCTCTATCGAGCGATAATTCAAATAAGATAATCTTTAAATACTAGAATTTCATGAATTACCGATAAATAGCGCCTAAATCGAGTCTTCCTTCATTGACAGAGCCCTCTCTTTTTCTTATATTCACAATGAAATAAGTTTTCAGGAGGGTAACATGAAAATAGCTATCAATGGATTTGGAAGAATAGGAAGAAACGTATTTAAAATCGCACTTGAGAATCCACAGGTGGATGTTGTAGCCATTAACGACTTAACGGATAACAAAACACTTGCTCACCTTTTAAAGTATGATTCAACACAAGGAAAATTTGAAGGGAAAATTGAATGTGATGAAGAAAATCTAATCGTTAACGGTACAAAATATAAGGTTTGCTCGGAAAAAAATCCCGCAAACATTCCTTGGGGTGAAGCGCCGGATGTCGTTATCGAATCGACGGGTGTTTTTCGGAACAAAGAGAGTGAAAAGGGTGGTTATGGTGACCATTTAGAGAATAAAAATTACCCGGCCAAAAAGGTTATCCTAACTGTTCCGGCAAAGGATAAAATCGATAACATGATTGTCCTCGGGGTCAATGATGATGCTCTGAAGGCAAGCGATGTTTGTGTTTCAAATGCGTCATGTACCACGAACTGTTTAGCCCCGGTAGCAAAAGTTCTAAACGACAAATTCGGCATTGAATATGGTGTTATGACCACTATTCACTCGTACACAAACGACCAAATTATTTTGGACGGACCGCATAGCGATTTGCGACGGGCCCGTTCGTGCGCGGTGTCTATGATTCCTACCACAACCGGCGCTGCAAAGGCGGTGGGTAAAGTCATGCCGGAACTTAACGGAAAACTTGACGGGGTTGCAATCCGTGTTCCTACTCCGACCGGTTCAATCGTCGATTTGGTAGCTACTGTAAAAAAAGAGACAACCGCGGAAGAAGTCAATAAAGCCATGAAAGAGGCTGCCGAAGGACCGATGAAAGGAATTCTTGAATATACGGAAGATCCTATTGTCTCTGTTGACATTATTCATAATTCGCACTCATCAATTTTTGACGCACTCAGTACCATGGTTATCGGCAATCAGGTCAAAGTTTTCTCTTGGTACGACAACGAATGGGGATATTCCTGTCGCGTTGTCGACCTTGCGGTGAAACTTGGAGAATATTTGTAATTGGAGCAGTTTTATGTCTGTAAAAACGTTAAACGATATAGATCTGAAGAATAAAAAAGTCCTTGTGCGGGTAGACTTTAATGTTCCGATCAAGGGAGATGCAATCACCGATGATACGCGGATAAAAGCGGCCCTTCCAACGCTCAAGTATATACTTGAGCAGGAAGGGACTTCCCTTATTTTGATGAGTCACCTTGGACGCCCAAAAGGCGAGAGAGAACCTGAATTTAGTCTTGAACCTGTTTCACGTCATTTGGGAAAACTTTTGGGCAAAGAGGTCATTATGGCCCCCGATTGTGTGGGACCAAAAGTCGAAGAACTAGCGGCGAAGCTTAAGCCCGGTGATGTTCTGGTTCTAGAAAACACTCGATATCATGAAGAAGAAAAGAAGAACGATGAAGGTTTTTCAAAGAAACTCGCGGATCTGGCGGACGCATTCGTTAATGACGCTTTCGGAAGCGCGCATAGAGCGCACGCGTCTACAGAGGGCGTAACCAAATATCTGCCTTCCGTGGCAGGATATCTCATTGAAAAAGAGATAAAGTTTTTCGAACCACTTCTTACAAATCCGACGCGGCCCTTTGTTGCTCTTATCGGAGGGGCAAAAGTTTCTACGAAAATCGGAGTCCTTGAGAACTTGATTCCAAAATGTGATACCTTGATAATCGGCGGAGGAATGGCGTACACATTCCTCAAGGCAAAGGGATATGAAATCGGAAAATCACTCTTCGAGGAAGAGTATCTGGAAACTGCGAAGAAACTGGTAGATCAGGCGAAAAAGAGTAGTGTTACGATTATACTTCCGCAAGATCACGTTGTGGCGGATGAGTTCTCTGAAAATGCTCAACCGGAACAAATAGACGATATCAATATACCATCAGATAAATTGGCAATGGACATCGGGCCCAAAACCCTGAATTCCCTGAAAGATAGCATCCTTAACGCGAAATCACTCGTCTGGAACGGACCGGTAGGCGTTTTCGAGTTTGAAAAGTTCGCAAAAGGAACTCTTGAGGTGGCAAAAATGGTAGCCTCGTGTGAAGGTATGACCGTAGTCGGAGGCGGTGACAGCGTCGCCGCTGTTAATCAATTCAATTTAGCCGATAAAATTAATCATGTTTCAACAGGCGGCGGTGCGTCTCTGGAGTTGCTCGAGGGAAAAACACTGCCGGGACTTGCGGCTTTGGAGGGATAAAACAGATGAGAAAAAACTTTATTGCAGGCAATTGGAAAATGTATAAAACCGTTTCAGAAGCTGTAGCGCTTGCAGTCGAACTGAAAAAAGAACTCGCCGACTCGCCTCATAAACTAATGATCGCGCCGCCGTTTACTGCATTACAATCCCTCTCCGAGGTTTTGAAAGGCAGCACTATGTTGCTGGGGGCCCAGAATATGGCTTCAGAAGAAGAAGGCGCTCATACGGGTGAAATATCCATCCTTATGTTGAAAGAGGTAGGAGTACACGTAGTGATTATCGGCCACTCAGAAAGACGGCATGTTTATGGTGAAGACGACGCACTTATCAATAAAAAAGTAAATTTAGCACTGTATCATAAAATGGAAACTATTTTGTGCGTCGGAGAAACCATAGAAGAACGAGAAGCCGGTAAAGCGGAATCTGTAGTGGAGACACAGATTAAAAACGGTTTACAATCCGTTTCGGAAGATGCATTGTCTCTAGTCACTATTGCGTATGAACCTGTCTGGGCTATTGGTACGGGAAAAACGGCAACACCTGAAGACGCGGACGCAATGCACAACGTTATTAGAGAAACTTTGAAGGACCTCTATTCGAAGAGTGCTGCCGAATCGATGGTTATTCAGTATGGCGGGTCCGTTAAACCGAATAATGTAAAAGACCTTATGGCGAAGGAAAATATTGACGGAGCGCTGGTTGGTGGAGCTTCGCTAAAAGAGGATACGTTCATTCCGATTGCGCAATTTGAAAAATGATTTTTGGAGAACTTAGATGGGGATTATTGAAATAGTATTGCTTGTTGTTTTTATCATAAGCGCTATTCTTCTTGTAATACTTGTTCTCATGCAGGACGAGCAGGGGGAAGGGCTCGGAGGAATTTTTGGGGGAGGAAGTTCAACCGCCTTCGGATCACGGTCCGGAAATGTTCTTACTAAATTTACCGCTATCCTTGGCGGCATATTTCTTTTCTGCTCGTTCGGTCTTGCCTGGGTAAATAAAACTCCGGAAGGAGGGGACGTAATAGGGGCCGCTCGTCGTCAAGGCTCTGAGCAAGCTTCCGAAGAGTGGTGGGATGTTGAAGACACAGAAGAGGGAATACAGCAACAGGAAGAAGCGACTGAAAACGAACTAACACAATAAAAAAGTGCATTACCGTTATTAAACGAGGGTTTTATGAGGGTCGGCGTATTATTTTTTTCGGAATCGAATAGAGACAAGCTTCTCAATATTACAAAAGCACTTGCCGCTGGAATAGAATCTCAAGGACATCAAGTTGATATAATAGACGGAAGCAGAGATGTGAATAGTAAATTGACTATATACGGATATCTTGTGGTTGGAACGGCAGCGACGAACACTTTTGGAGGGAAAATACCTGAAAAATTGCCTTTCTTTCTCTCCAATGCGGGAATGGTTAGCGGCAAAAGAAGTTTTGCTTTTATTATAAAATCGGGTTTACGTTTAACCAAAACATTGAAAAAATTGATGCAGATCATGGAACATGAAGGTATGTATCTAAAGAACTCCGATATCATTAATTCACCTGAAGAAGCGGAAGAGATTGGAAAAAGACTGCACATTAGCCAATGAAACAAGAGCATGTAGATTATTACGAAATTCTTGGAATCGAACAATCCTCGTCACTACAGGAAATCAAGAAATCATTTCGACAGAAGGCCAAACGTTTTCATCCTGATATTGATGCAAAATCCGAAAAATCGGATACGGCTATGCGTCTTTTACTCAAAGCGTATCAGGTCTTAAGTGATCCCGAAAAAAGAAAAGAGTATGATAAAATCCGTAAAACATACATCAGCGCCGGCAAATTCAACTATCGGGATTTTTTACGGAAGAGAAAAAATGATATCTATAGTCAATCAAAATTGATTTTTTACGATCTTTTGCATAACAACGAATCGGACGCTTTAGATCTATTTGAAGAATTAGCTGATAATAAAAAAATTGTCTTGGAAAGATATCTTGGACGTGAAGATTTTATGGACTGTGCGTTCTTGCTTTCGGAAGAATATGAGAAAAGACAAGATTTTATAAAGGCATATGAACTCTTGGTTAAAATAGTCGTATTGGAACAGGAAAAACCGTATTTTAAACACTTTATGGATGAAGTGATAGAGCGGTTAAAAACCATTTCATGCACCAAAATGTACGGCTTAATTTGTACGGAGCTGCAGATTGAGTATGTTGAACAACTCATCGATTTTGATTTTACACCGAAAACCACAGCGTATCTCTTGAAAAAGGCTTCTGAATTGTATCTAAAGCTGGGAAAAATAGAAAAAGCGAGATATTATCTAACCGAGAGTTTACAATTGTCCCCGGGAATGTCGGGTGTCAAAAAATTGAAGAAAAAGACTGCAGTTACAACTTCATAATATAAATAATTATCTGTGCCTTAATGAGCATGCTAATATCCAAAATAAGGAATTTATATGAACAAATCAAAAAAAATAATCATTTTCGCCGCCTTTTTTATTATCGGAATCACAATGCTCTCCTTCGCTCAGATTCTCGATAAACCGGTAGCGACTATTAACTATATAACTCCGGAAATTATCACCGAAAAACAACTAAATAACGCTATGTCCCAGCTTAAACAGCAATACTCAGCCGTTGGTCAACAAGTGCCGGCAAAGGAACAGGTCCTTGAAGAGTTGATAATCTCGAAACTAATCACCCAAGCAGCTCAGAAGGAAGGTCTCACTGTAACTGAGTCGGAAATTATCACGACAATAAAACAGCAGGTTACTCAACACGGTATTGCGGTTTCCGACGCCCAATTGAAAACGTTGGTGTATCAACAAACCGGAATACCCTGGGAAGAATACGTTAAACAGAGCAGGAACCAGCTCCTTGCCCAAAAATACGTCAAAGAAAACCAAAAAAAACTTTTCGACAATATTAAACCGCCATCGGAAAACGAAATTGAGGAAATCTATCAAGCCAATTCCCACCTCTTTATCAATCCTGAGATGGTCCGATTTTCACAAATTTACAGGGACACGAGAAATTTGTCGCCCAGCGAGAAAGAAAAAGAGAGAGAGTTGATGGAGAGTATTCATCGTGACCTTAAAAATGGAGCCGAGAGTTTTGAAGACATGGCGATTCGCTATTCGGATGATAAAGAGCTCCGCTACCAGGGTGGTGATGTCGGATATTTGGCCAGAAATGATGTCAATTCACAGATGCTTTTAGGAAAAGAGTTTTTTCGTGTGGCTTTCTCCAACAATACCGGAAAAATTACTCCAGTTATCGAATCGAATATCGGCTTTCATATTCTCAAAATAACCGAACATCTACCGAAAAAATTTCTTGAACTTGATGATCCTGTAACTCCCGCCACCAATGAAACTGTCAGACAGAGAATCATAAAATTGAAAAACCTTGAAAAACAACAAGGCATGTTCGAACAGGCGGTCAAAGAAATTGTAACGGAACTGAAGGAGAAGGCGGATATCAGAATTATTGAAAACAGCATACAACTGGACACAGACAAACTTCAATATTTTGAAGATTCCGTACGATAGCGGATATGGGTTCACGTAGACAGGGTAGGATACTCGCTCTTCAAGCACTCTTTAGTTGGGATTTCACCAGGCAACACGTAGAAGAACTTGTCCGTTTTCAATGGATTGATGATGAAAAAAAGATCAAAATCGGTGAAGATGTAACATTTTTTGCGGCTTTACTCATAAAAGGGACTATTGAAAATATTGAAGAGATCGATAATGCTATAAAAAGACAGATTGAACATTGGGATTTTAAACGTTTAGCTAAAGTAGATTTAGCCATATTACGAATAAGTGTTTACGCTTTGTTCTATCGCAATGAAATTCCGAAATCGGTAACCATCGACGAAGCGGTTGATATTGCAAAAAATTATTGCAGCGATGATTCTTATAAATTTATCAACGGCGTATTAGATGGAATTCAGAAGAAGATGAAGAGGTGAACCTCTTATACATAATACTTTGGAGTACAATTCCAAAAGAGGCTTATGAAGTAACAGAATGGCATTGTTTGAAGGTAAACGGGTAATTCTTTTAATAGTATTCGGTTTAGCCGCTGTAGCTCTTATCGTTACCGCTGTATGGTTTTTTACGGATATACTCTCCTCCTCGTCAAATAGAAATGTGGAAACGATTCTCTTAGAAGTAGACGACAATTTGCAAAACGGGTTTTTTTCAAACGCGGAGGATAAACTACAAACATTTTATAATTTCTCCGGAAGTGCTACACAATGGATAGCGATTCTTGATCGAGCATTTCAGTTGGGTGAGAATACGGAAGATTACTCGACACTCCTCAAGCTCTCTCGTTCCGCTATACAGGATATCCCGGCGAATGAAAAACTGTGGGCAGTTGCAATTTTTGCCGAATTGCAAAACGGTTTATATGCAAAGGCGTACGATCATTCCATAAACAAACTCCAATCAGGATCTTATCCGGAATTGGAAACCGAGGCATATCTAAGAAATACCGACGCCGAGATATTGCCTCCCACTCCTTACGCGGATATCATTATCGGGTTTAAGGAGAGAGATCCTTTGGCCTTTGAGCGGGCCGAAGAGATAACCGATGACGAAAGATTCCGTATTTTGACGGTACTTCTTTATATGCATCATGGCAAAATTGATCGCGCCTATTCACTCATAGAAACAGTCCCATTTGACAAGGCGCCAAATTTACTTTTTTACATTGCCATGGATGCGCATCAGACCAAAGCTGCATCTGAATATTTAGTCAAACTTCAGGAAAAAAAACTAATCGATCCTATAGACACCCTTTTTCTCCGGGCGGACATCACAATGATCAATGGAGAAAAAAAGGAAGCGTTCGCACTGTATAAAAAAATAATCGAAATTGCTCCTCAAAACTCCTGGATACCTTATCTCAATTGCACCTGGTTAAGCGAGACTGAAAACAATGGGGGCGGTTTTTCATATATTTTAGAAGCGTATAGTATTTTTCCCGAAAAAAAGGACGTTATACTGCCACTGGCTTGGTATCTAATGGAAAAGAGCAATCCTGAGGCCGCGAAAGAACGTTTATACGAATACTTAGTTCAATATCCGGAAGATCCGGATATTGAACTACTCTATGCTACGGTCTCTTCAAGTATGGTTAATCCTGCAAGATACAAGGCAATACTATGGCAGCTTTATAACCGTTATCCGAAAAATGTAACGATTGCTCAATATCTTTGCTGGTATCTCTTCGGTATAGAAGACTATCCGGGCTTGGAAGAAGCACTTCAGCAATTCGAGAAGAACGGAGGAAGATTTGAATGGATTTTGTTTTTACGCGGGGCTCTGTACGCCGCTCAAGGAAAATATGATCAGGCTGAAGAAAATTTTGAGGAGAGTTTAACCGTAGTACAACGGTGGGAAAGCCATTACAATCTAGGTCTCATCGGACTGGCTAGGGGATTTTTAGATACAGCATTGGAGCGTTACCAAAAAGCCGAGCAAATGATTAAACGGGGGAACGTATCGCGGGAAGTTTTAAAAAATCAAGCAAATATCTATATCAAAATTGCTACTATTCACTATTTAAACGGCAACTATGAAGAAGCAGGTCGTCATTTAGCGTATGGATTAGAGATGGATTCTCATAATTTGGAAGGAAGGCTTCTTGTGAAAAAGCTTGAAGCAGCCGAAAAAAGGTGATAGTCTTTGTATCATAATCTGTGCTGAAGGAGCAAATATGGCGAAGATAAATGATAGTGCCAACTGTCTTATTGGTGAAGGAAGCATTTTCGAAGGAAAATTTTATGTTGACGGCTCTATTAGAATTGAAGGTAAATTTCAGGGAGAAATCAAAACGGACGATCAACTGGTTATTGCTCCAACCGGCAAAGTAAGGACCGATATCATTGCGAAGAGAGTTACCGTAGCGGGCACTCTTATTGGTAATATTATCGCATCCGAAGAAGTCAATCTTGTAGAAACCGGCAAGGTTCTGGGGAACATTACAACTCCTAAATTAACAGTTGAATCCGGTGTAATCACGGACGGAAAAGTCACCATCACTTCCAATTCTTCAGAAAGTGTAAGTGAGATGATAAAGGATTCGTTCGGTGAAGAAGCAAATGTCATTTTTGATTCTTTAAACAAGAACTCAAAAGCAAAGCAGCAGAGTTCTGCAAAAAAAGAAGAATAATACGTACGGCAAATGCTCTCAATCCTTCTTTTGCAAGAGGCTCACTTTACAATAATGATACACTTAAAAAATCTTGACGAAATTAATTATATTCGCGAAGCTGGGACACTGCTTTCGGAAACTTACCGTGCGATTGCAAATATTATTGAAGAAGGCATTA
>CAZJBZ010000110.1:0-12620 GCA_964543975.1 uncultured Spirochaetales bacterium | reverse complement strand
TATTTTTGCAATTACCTCGACTTTTTTCTTTTTTTTTATTGATGTTTCATATACTTTTGGATTACAATAATAACGAAGGTAAAAATAGTATGAACGCTCTGAAATTGTTGCGGGCAGCCCAATTTGCGTCGCAAAAACATAAGATGCAAAAGAGAAAAGGCGAAAATGGTGCGCCGTACATCAATCATCCCATCGAGGTAGCCGCTCTCATAGCGGATATCGGGAAAATAGACGATGTTGACGTTTTGACCGCTGCTCTTCTGCATGATACGGTCGAGGACACGGAAACATCAGCCGAAGATATTGAGCGAATCTTCGGTAAAAGAGTAAAGGACATCGTCCTTGAAGTAACGGATGATAAATCGCTGCCGAAACAGGAACGGAAAAGAATGCAGATTGTTCATGGACCGGGCCTGTCCCCGGAAGCGGCACTCATAAAAATAGCCGATAAAATTTCTAACGTATCTGATATCACCCATTCACCACCCAAAAAATGGAACATTGAACGGCGAAAAAAATATCTCGATTGGGCTGAAAAGGTCGTTAACAGTATTTCAACTGATAATCGATTACTGGTAGAAGAGTTCAAGTCCATTCTACTGGAAGGTCGCGCCGCGCTCGGTGATGGTCATGGGGCGACAATAGAAGCTCAATGAAGCAATTTTGAAAATCACTGTAAGATCCCCCGCGAAAACAGCTCTCTTTCACATTGCTTTGGATCGGCAAACTGGATAGTTTTTATTCCGAATCGTTGCGCCGCTTCGATGTTTTTATCCGAATCATCGATAAATACTGTTTCGGACGGTGTCAGTGCGTACTTGTTTAAAAGATGTTCAAAAATCTCTCTATCCGGCTTGGCCATCTTCACTCGGCTCGAAATAACACACGCATCGAAGAGATGGAGCAGGTCGTATGTAGCCTCTAAAAACTCAATTGCAGGTGTCGGCATATTGGAAAGACAGAGAAGACGATGTTCGGTTTTTTTGATCCGTTTAATAAGCATTGTAGTTTCTTCGATCGGGAGAAGTGATTTGGTAAGTCTTTCCAGAACGAAATGAACATCTTTCTTAGTCGTAGCAAGACGCGTAGACGTCCTGGCTACAATCTCTTCACCATCAATCCTGCCCTGGTCAAAAAGGTGCCAATCCGGATGCCCTATCAAGTTTTCATGATATTCTTTCTGTTTTTCCGTTTCACCCGGAAAGAGTTCCTCGAATACCGTTCTCGGTCTCCAGGAGAAAACAACTCCACCTAAATCAAATACTATAGTCATTGGGCCTCCAAAAGTCTCTGCTTCAAAAAAAACCGGTCGTTCGTTCTTGATGGTTTAACCCGAAACGCGATAATATAGTACATACTGCAAGTCATCACCATATCAAAAAAGAGAGGAGAAAGGCAATGACCGAAGAGACTTTTGAGAAAAAACCGTTTCAAATACTTATTCCTCAGCCGATTTCAAAGGCCGGAGTGGAATTCCTAAAAGAAAAGGGATACGAAATTAAATTCGGTTCCGGTACTTCTATTGACCGACTCAAGGCGGACATTGCCGACTGCGATGCCGCTCTTGCACGAACGGAGCCATACCCGGCTGAGGTTCTGCTTGCGGCACCTCGACTCAAGGTGATAGCGCGTCACGGCGTAGGAGTTGATAATATCGATTTAGAAAAAGCAACCGAGCTTGGCATCCAAGTAACGAACGCACCTGAATCGAACGCGACCTCGGTCGCGGAACATACGATGCTTCTCATATTGGGGACCCTGCGTTATACAATTCTATGCAATAAGGAGTTTCGAAACGGCAATTTCGGTATTCGAGATTCGGTATACGGCTACGATGCAACGGGAAAAATATTAGGCATTGTGGGAATTGGGAGAATCGGTGCCCGAGTGGCGAAAAAGGCGGTGTTAGGTTTCAGCATGCGAGTGATCGGGTATGATCCGTTTTTGGCTTCCAACCGGGTCCCGCCGGAAGTTGATCGCATGGTTACCTGGGAAGAGCTCTTCACTACAGCCGATATTGTAACACTCCATCTTCCTTCTTCTCAAACAACAAAAAACTTAATCGGCAGGAAAGAGTTCTTGATGATGAAAAAGACCGCCTTTCTCATCAATGCAGCCCGGGGAGAAATTGTCGATGAAGAGGCATTAATTACGGCCTTACAAGAGAAAGAAATTGCAGGCGCCGGACTGGATGTCTTTAAGAAGGAACCGCCGGAGAAAAATCATCCCCTTTATTCATTCGACAATATCTTTCTTACCCCTCACAACGCGACCCTAACACAAGAATGTATGGAGCGCATGGCCCTCCATGCCGCGCAGGGCATAGATGAAGTCCTTACCGGGAAAACTCCCGCTTGGCCTGTCAACAATCTGGAGTAAAGAGGAGTAAGGACAATGACCCAAAAAGGGGGCATTTTAGCAGCAGTCCGGGGTGAGAATAGCGATACCATCCCCTGGGCGCCGAGGATGGACCTTTGGTTTATTGCGAACAGGGCGAGAGGCACGTTGCCGTTCGGCTGCACTTCGGACATGAACACGGTAGACATAGCCGCATGGCTCGGTACGGCTTGCCACGCGGTAAGGGCCGACTTTACGCAGCCCCGCCAACCGAAAGATCTCATGCTCCACGGACTGGGATTGGATAACCATCCTGATTATCCGTATCATGTTGAACTGCTCGATCTTCCGGTTGATTTCTCCAACGACGAAGAAAATCTCTCTACAATAGTGGAAACACCGGAAGGCAAGGTATCATTTCATCTGCTTATCTCGGAACAAATGAAAAAGGAAGGCAATTCTCTTCCGTTTGTAAAATCGTACCCAATTGAATCGATTGACGATATAGATGCAGTTGCTTCTCTCTTTGATCATATTCGGGTCGTTCCCGCCCCGGAAAAATATGAAAAATTCCGCCGCCGGATCGGTGATAAAGGAGTCGCTGTCGCGAACGGTGTTGTTGCCGCTTCTCCAATCCATCTTATGCTGCACAATCTGATCGCCATGGACCGTTTTTATTATCTCTACCACGATGAATCGGATTCTCTGTATGAGCTTGCTGAACACATTGAAAGAGTATATAGCGATATTCTGAAAGCCGTGATGATGTCTTCCGCGGAAATGTTTTTATGGGGCGGCAATTTCGATCGGGACCTGACGTGGCCTCCCTTTTTTAAAAAGGAAATACTGCCATGGCTGCAGAAAGCGGCAAAGTGCGCCCATGAAAACGGAAAATATCTGGTCACCCATACCGATGGAGAGAACAGCGAGCTCTTATCATTCTATCTACAATCGGGTATGGACGTCATTGAATCGGTCTGTCCGGCACCCATGACTATGCTCCGGTTTGATGAGATTCTTACAACCCTTAACGGGGCGATTGCGGTTTGGGGCGGTATACCCGCGGTCAACCTCCTTCCGGGAACCATGAGTAGCGATGCTTTTACCGTTTATATCAACAAAACGGTGGACCAATTAAAAAAAATTGAGGATGAGACGGGAAGAATTCCTCGGCTTATTTTGGGGGTCTCGGACAATGTTCCCCCGGACGCGGATATCAACCGATTACGTGAGATTACGGAGAAATTGACAGAAGCCCCTTAATCCGCAACACTCAGCGCGGCATAGTTGCGTATCAGCCTATAACCGCTTTACCTGCGATCTGCTTTACCCGCTTTACGAACCCTTCATCCAAGATATCACCGTAGTTGTGTCCTGCATCCCCCCGGTATGCGCAGAAAGAGATGAGCGGGTCTTTTCCTGTGTTGACCGAACGGTGGGCCCAGTAGGGTGGAACGTAGACCATTCTGCCTCGAACCATCTTTTCGGCTCGGAACTCCCCCTCGCGGGTCTTCATCAACATATACCCTTCCCCTGCCAATGAAAGATACAATTCAGCCGTATCCAAAACGGTATGGTAGTGCCCCTTGGTCATAAAGAACTCGTTACCGATGAATCCCGGCTGCAGTTTGCTGATGCAGTACATGATGTGACCTGCCTCATCGGGGACCGGTTTTTCAAACACTTCATAGTGGAGAGGATCATTATGCTCATCGATCAGTTTACGTAAAGCCCCTTCGTCTTCATAATGGCCGATCATATCCGAAGCACGTCTTACAGTTGTGCTTGTCGGTTCGATCATCGTGCCTTTTTCAAGATCGAACTCGACACCGAACGGCTCGATGAATGTTGCTTTCTCTGTTGTACTCATACTGTGCTCCTTTGCTTTTATTTCTTTCTCGCCTCGGCTGCGATACGAGACAATTCGTCGAACCCGGGACCGCTCGTCGGCAATTTTCTTCCGAACACCTCCGAGATAACGCTGGTCCAGCCATTGATAAAATAGACCCAACCGTCCTCTATGGTTAAATTTTTTTCATTCTGCTTTTTTCTCGCCTGATCGAGGAAGAGAAGATCGCCGCGATAGTTGAAATCCCAGGCAAAACCATTCGCGGGGAATTGCGCAGCAACGGTTAAGGGGGACCCGGCGGCGTCTTTTCCCAATCCTGTTGCATTTGCCACCAACGATCCGTCAGGCAATGCTTCGACGACCTCATCGTTATCTTCCGAGTTCGGGCAATGAAAATATTCGATCTGCAGGTCCGGCTCGATCTTCCTATGGACCTCTTTCATCTCTTCCAATCGGCCTTCGCTTCTGTTCGTGACTACGATTTTTGAGGGTCGATAAGGCGGTTTCATCTTTTCGATAATAAAGGTAGTCAACGCCAGTGACGATCCTCCCGCGCCGAGGATGCACGCTTCAGCCTCAGTTTTTTTCCAATGTTGCGGAGGAATAAACGATTCAAGAGAGAGCCCGCTGGTAATGGGGTCTTTTGCATGTCCCCACAATTCACCTTCCTTTTTCGAAATGGAACTCACCTCTCCTAAAAGTTCGGCGTAGTAATCTAATCCATCGAACATATCTCGTGAAGCCTGTAAAAGATCGATCTTATGTGTGGTCACTAAAGCACCCAAAGACAACCGGTCATCTTTTATAAATTGTACAATCGATCTATAACGGTTTGGATCGTCATGAGGAACACAATCGATCCCTTTGAGGACAGCGTCCAATTTAAGATATTTTGCCCATTCCGGAAAAACCTTCATTATCGATGATTTTCCTGTCGTTACTCCGATGAAATAAAAAGTCGGCTGTTGTGCCGGCTGTAAATCTTTAATCATTGCTATTCCTTTCTATTCACGATAGCCATACCGCTTCGGTAGGTATCGCTTTCATTCACCGACAATAATATCGATGCCTTGTTTTTCTAGTTTCTTCCTTTCATCGTCGCGTATGGAATCAGTTACAATTACATCTATCTTTTCTAATGGCGGCACTCGAGACCTTGAAATGGCTGCATAGCCGGGCAACTGTCGCTTTCTTCTGTTCCTCTATATATTCAAGAATTTTCATTTTTCGCTCTTCACCGAAAAGCGTATCACCCGCCATTGGTTTCTCCTTCAACCTCTAGTTATCGACCGCCTCTCGTCTAAAGATATTTCAAAATATTGGTTACCGCTTCTTCGGCGGACCTGTTAACACTCTCTTTGGTGTAGGCGCCGATATGAGGAGTAGCTATAACGTTCGGATGGTCCACTAAATCGTTCTTTCCGGGAGGCTCTTTCGAAAAAACATCTGCCGCGTACCCGGCTATCTTTCCGCATTCAAGCGCTTCAAGGACCGCCTCTTCATCGATCAATTCCGCTCGAGCGGTATTGATAATAAAAGCTCCATCTTTCATTTCGGATATTGTTTTGTGATTAATAATCGGTGTCTCAATCGGAGGGCAATGCAGTGAAATAACGTCTGATTGGAAAAGAACGTTCTCCAGAGTGCTCCACGTAAAACAGTCACTACCGAACGATCGGTCTTGGTTCAAATCGTATCCTAACACCTTCATCCCCAAGTTTCCCGTCATATCGGCCACCAGCCGCCCTATGTTACCACACCCGATGATGCCTAAGGTTCGGTCAGCCACTTCGAAGCCCCGTTTCCGTTCCCAGCCGCCGTGTTTTAAGACAGCATTGGAACCGGGAATGGAACGAAAGAGAGAAAAGAGCATTCCCACTGTTAACTCCGCAACGCCCCTCGAATTGGCACCTGGAGTCGTTTCTACAGCAATGCCCAATTGTCGCGCGGCTTCTCTGTCGATATTATCTATCCCTACTCCGTTCCTGCTAATTACCTTCAGCTCCTTCGCTTTTTCCAAAACATTTCTTGTAATCGGCTCAATTCCCGCGAGATAACCGCTGCAATCGGGCAACAATTCGGCAAGTTCCTCTTTCGTAGGCATTTCCCCCGGAGTTGCCGTTACCACTGTGTGTCCGGCAGCTTTTACTTTTTCAAGTGCCGGATGTAATTCCTTCGTAAGAGAACGCGGCGTCACCAACACTTTGGCCATAAATCAACTCCTCGATATACTAATCTTTACTTTGATGAAACCGATTAAGAACGGCAACGAGCGCTCCGTACCGTTTGACCTTTTTGAAAGAGGCTCAGATAATAACTTTATTTTAGAGATGCAGCTTGACGCTACATCTTCATACCACCCTGGGTCAATCCTTCAACGAATCGACGCTGCATGGCCAGGAAGAAGACTAAGACCGGAAGAATCATCATAACGGCACCGGCACTGGTCAAAGCCCAATCGGTACCGAAACGCTGGGTAAAACGAAAATAACTGGTGGTAACCGGTGCTTTCGCGGGATCGTTGATGAAAATCAATGCAAGTTGGAACTCCCCCCAAACAGCTAAGCCGACAACCAAACCCACGGTGAGGAAACCGGGCCAGGTCAATCGGACGACCACTCTAGTGAATACTTGAAATTCATTTGCCCCGTCTATCCGTGCCGCGTCCTCGAAATCCCTCGACAGACCAAGCATATAAGACCGGAGAAGAAAAACCGAAAGAGGTGCGTTGAGTGCGGTATAGATGAGAGCCAGACCGAAACGCGTATTGAGCAAGCCGAATGACCGCCATAGAAAAAAAAGCGGAACAACGTATAACCAAATTGGTATGGTTGAAGCAACCAGCATATAAATCATGACAAGATCATGTCCCGGAGGCTTTTTCCGTCCCAGACTGTAAGCCGCCATTCCGGCCAGCACCAACTCCATCGCCACGGTCATGACTACCATAATCATGCTGTTAAACGCCGTACGCCCTATATCGCCGCGGGTCCATGCTTCTATATAGTTTGATATTTTAAAGTGTCTAGGAAAAGCAAGAGGATTAGTCCCTATCTCCATCGGCGTTTTTAGGGAGTTCATAAAAAGCACAGCCAACGGAACAACTGCGACTAATACGAGTAGAAGTAAGAGAAGATGCTGGACGACTTTACTCTTCTCCCGTCTTGTTTTCTTCCCTTTATTCATTTTCTGTTGAGCGACACTATCGATGTCCGTCATATCTCCCATCCTCTTCTTCGTAAAAAAACAAATACCACTACAATCAAACCGGCCACAAAACTGAGAGTAAGCCCCTGGGCCGCAGCGTAACCGGCTTCAAATCGACCAAAAGCGTTTCTGTAGAGGACCGTTGCCATAACATCGGACGAACCGGCCGGTCCCCCTTGAGTAAGTATCCAAATATAGTCAAAAACCAAGAAAGACCAAATAGCCACCATCATGAACATGAAGAGCACTACCGGTCGTATTCCGGGCAAAGTTACATGTCGAAATTCCTGCCAGGCATTTGCACCGTCGATTTTCGCCGCGTCATAGAGTACAGGCTCTATGGACTGCATTGCAGTCAAAAACAATACCATCAGGAACCCCCAAAAATGCCACGTATCAATAAATGCAATAGAAAAGAGGGCGGTACTCGACCGACCTAATAGGGCAAAACTTTTTTCTACAACACCTATCTCTTGGAGTAACGCGGGAAACCCCACTCGCGGATTTAAGAGATGGCGCCAAATGGACGCCGTTACCACGCTGGGTAGGATATAAGGAATAAAAAGAACTGTACGGTACGCTAAATTCCCCTTTTTCACCTGTGCCAGCAAACTGGAAGCGAAAAGAGCTAAAGCGAACGGTACAGTCACGAAAATAACCAGCCATATCAAATTGTTACGGAAGCCGGTGCGAACCTGAATATCATCAAAAATGAGCTTTTTATAATTATCCAAGCCGACAAAAACCGGCTCGCTTATTCCCGACCACTCTGTAAAAGAAAAATAGATGCTTGAGACTGCCGGTATACCGATCACCAAAAGGTGGACCAGCAGTATCGGAAACAAAAATATCCACGGCGTGCCTATCCGTTTCATGAAACGGCGACGCGTAATCTTTCTATGAACGAAAGGGGTAATATTTGGCGTTAACGTACTTTCGCTTTTTTCCGTTACGGAATCATTCATGTAGAACCTCGTCAATCCAAAGGTTTTCCGATGATTGAATAAAAGTGTCCGCTCCGGAAAGCCCGGAGCGGACTATAATGCCATTCCACCGACACGAGTTGTTTCTTAGTCTTGGGCCGGAATCGGCGGCACCTCACCGGCGGCTAATTCTTCATCGAATACTTTCTGCATTCCCTGGAGATATTCTTTTGCAGTGATCTGCCCGCTGTATACTCTCTGAATCTCGGTATACAGATAAACATCGGTCTTTGCAGGCCAATGGGTCCACGGGGTGTACCCGAAACTGCCGCCCTTCGAAGCTCGAGAGAATGTTACAAAAACATCTGCAACACGCGAGTCCAAGCCCTCAAACGCCTCTTCAGTCACATTGATCGGAGCCAACTGGAATCCCGCCTCTTTCAACCACGTAACCTGATTATTCGGCCGGAACCAAAAATTCATAAACTCTGCCGCGCCGTCCGGATTCTTACTCGCCGCATTGATCGACCATGTTCCTCCGGTACCGATATCAAAAAGGTCTTCTCCGCTTTTGGTTGGGACAGGCACCCAATTCCAATCGTTGTCGTTACCGGCGGATTCGCCGAACCAATTATCAATTGTTGATAAGAACCAGGTCCCTTCAATGTTCATTGCCGCTTCACCATTTCCGAAAGCGGCATGCATGTCATCAAAGCCGAGGGAGAAAAACATATCCAGACCGCCCATGAACCAGTCCTTCCGAGGCATCTCTCCGAGCATCTCGATTGCCTGAACGAAATCCGGATGGGTCCACTTGACCTCCCCTTGAAGAGCTTTGTAGACCATGTCGGGTCCCGCCCAGTGGTTCAGGAACTGTCCAACTATCCACTCATTACAGGGTACACATTCCCCATAGGCGTGGCCAAAGGGTATAATTCCTTTATTATGAATTTTTTCCGAAAGAGCCATCATTTCATTAATTGTATCAGGCGGTTCCCAGCCATGTTCTTCAAAGAGCGTTTTGTTGTAGTAGAGGATAACCGTCTCCATTTCCTCGGGAAGTCCGTAGACTTTACCGTCCATTTTGCCCACGTTGAGTGCCCACGGCACGAACAGCTCGTCCCAATTGTGTTTTGCTACATATTCATCCAGTGGTGCCAAAAGTTCGGCGCTTGCCAATTCGAAAGTGAATGCCGGACCGTCCGTTGTCACGACATCCGGACCGCCACCGCCGGCGACCGATGTCCGTATCAGGTTTCTGTAGGCATCGTCTTGGGGCTGCAGCACAAACTCAATTGCATACTCTTCACTTTGTTCATTAAACAAAGGCGGAGCAATCTCGGCAAGTTTATTCATTGTTTCATTGCCCGGAAACCAAAGGGTAACGTTCTTCTTTTCCACGCCTGCTGCCCCGGCTTTCTCCTTCTCTCCGCCTGCCCATACCAATCCCGCACTCACCAGTACCAGCACGAAAACGAACAGACCCACATGTTTTCTTTCCATACCTTCCTCCTTGTCCTTGTACGGTAGAACCTACCTTCAGCGGTTCTACTGTGTTCTTTGATAAAAGCGACAATATTCGCCAATAAAAACAATCATACCATGCTCAACAAACAGCGGTCAATAAAAAAATAAAAACCGGTACCATTTCAATGATCCCCGGCTTGATCGTTCCTTCTCTTTCCATAAATCAGCACGCCGCATGGTACTTCTATACCATTTGCCGTACTGCAGCCTGGTACTTCTTCAATACCTGTTTTACTGCAAAGAGGAGAAGACTGCAGGGGTCGGGATCGAGTCTTCCTTCACGGACCGCTTCGTACTGCCGAGGCATATATTGACTGAGAAGGGTCAGAGGTATGTCGATACTCTGCATATTCGAAAGCAGCAGATCGACGGCGGTACCAGCTTCCGGGAGGGCCCAATAGTAACGAATGCGATCGCTGAAGCTGTACTTTCGCTTGAACGCTTGCTCGGCTTCTGAACCGGTGTAGTACTTTTCCCACGAGGAAGGATCGTTGAGCATTATTCGGTCCATCTCTTCGATCAAGCCGCTCGGGTCGCCCGGGAGGGCAAGGGTCAACTCTTTTTCCATAAAAGCGAGCGCGAACACAGCCTCCCGGTATGCGAAGGTCAGTTCGGGACCAACTTTCAATATGGCGAATTGATCACGTACCAGGTTCCGGAGACTCTCTTCTGTCTGATAGTCGGAGGAGTGGGCTTCGTAGACAATGTCGAGCGGCTTAATAAAATCGGAAAGCGATCGGGCCTGCCGGGGCCGGTAAGGCAGGACAAAGCCGTCGCCGAACTCCACGCCAGGCTGGACTACCACGGCGATAATACGCTTGGCGGCATCCCGCAGCCCCGCGGATTGAAGCGCCCCAGAGGTCAGATCGAGCGTCTTTTGGACCGATTCGACGGTAGTCGGCTCGACCGTACGCTCAAAAGGTCCGCGAGACAGGTCTCCCGCGTTATCATTCCCCGTGTCTTCGACACCGCCGGGAACAGGCACTTCCGAACCGACAACATAGTACGGGCGGGCCCCGCCTTTTTCCGCCGCGCCAATAAGTCGGGCCGTCCTTTCAGCGACGACTGCCGGATCCAACGGTTTGGTCCGGTCGCCGGGATCGTCGGCTAAAAACATACTGGTGTCGATGTGAATTTTTTGGAAACCCGCTTCGGCATAAGCTCGAACTAAAACAGCAGCCTCCTCCATAGCCTCTTCGGCCGGTCGGTCCTTCCATGGATTTGGACCGAGGTGATCTCCGCCTAAGACGACCGAATCAAACGGAAAATGCACCGCTTTGCCCCGGACAAGAGCCGAGAAATCGGCAGGCATCATCCCGGTATACCCACCGTACTGGTTCACTTGGTTGGAAGTAGACTCGATACAGACGGTGAACTCTTTCGGGCCGACGGTCGCCTCAGCGGCAAAGTCGAACACTGCGTCCAGGACTGCCGGATGGGAAGAGCAGACCGAGCAGATGCCGCGTGCCCCGTTCCGTGTGCCGCCCTCACAAGCGTCTTCCGCGGCTCGGTGTTTTATCCCCCTGACAAAATCGATGAGATTGGCCATACTTACCGGTTCTCTTCGATCATCGCCATGACGGTGTCGGGACCGATATCACCCTCCATGGGCCCGAAGGCGGCGGCATTCAAGGCGCCGGCTGCTGAAGCCATCTTTCCGCACATCGAAAGGTCGCGCCCTTCGAGGAGCCCGCATAAGAACGCGGCATCGAAGCAGTCACCCGCTCCGGTAGGATCAACCTCCTGAACGGTATAGCCCGGGACCTCGATCGTCTCCTCGGGAGTGTAAACGCGGCACCCCTTTTTTCCCCTCTTTAAAACGATGGTCCCGATACCGAACCGGTCCTGGACCAATGTTATCGCTTCCCCGATATCATCTTTTCCAGTAACCAGTACAAGCTCATCGGTGCCGGGCAAGAGGATGGAGCACTTCTCAAGGACGGGGTTGACGACATCTTCGAGAACATTGTCGGACATCAGTTCTTTCCTGAGGTTGGGATCGAAGGACAGTTTTACCCCTTTCTTATACAAAGTGTCGACCGCCTCGAGGATGCTGTCTTTGAAGTCTCTGTTCGCAAGGAGGGAACAGCCCATAAGGTGAAAATAGACAGGGAGTTTTTCAAGCTTTTTAATGTCAAACCGGGCCATTACCGCGGGGGTACCGTCGAAATGGTAGACGAAGTCACGCTCTCCGTTGCTATAGTACATCACAAACGCTGCGGCAGTGGTCTTCCCGTCGAAGACTTCGACCAGATCGGCCTTCACTCCGTCCCGTTTCAACCGGTTAAGGACATTATCACCGAAGTCATCGTTGCCGACTCCGCTGATAATTTGTGCCCCGTGCCCTAACCGGGCAACTGTGTCTATGAATATCCCCGGTGCACCGCTGGGAAAGGGGCCTCTGAAATTGCCTGTTTCACTCAGCTTCACATCCTTCTCGGGCCGCATGATCTCTACGAGAAGTTCTCCCATCGTTAAAATTTCAGCCATATCTCCCTCCTTATCTCCTCAATTCATCATCGGACCCATTCCACGCCTTCCTTTTCCGGAGTGCCGAACACGACCGGATAGGGATCGGCCCCCGGCCCGAGAGGTTCGGGAGTGCAAAACGTTCTTTCACCGTTGATCATGATACGGCAGGGAGAAGTTCAGGTCAAGAATAAAAAGAGAACGGCGGGGATCGTGCCTAAGGAGACAAGTGTTGTGAAGTTTACAATGGAATTGGCAAGCGTTTCGTCCGAATTGAACTCTCGCGCGAAAGCGAAAGAGATAACTGC
>CAZJBZ010000109.1:0-12665 GCA_964543975.1 uncultured Spirochaetales bacterium | reverse complement strand
ACAGGGGAATGACCGGAGGGGACGAAAAAACTGCACGAGCGGTCAGTAAGGCGTTCGGAAGCGAAATTATCGCGGTGGTCAACAGGCAAATCTCCCGCCGAACGGGCCCCGATGTGCCTTCATAGAATGTCCTCTCTATTCTTATCTTTGGCCTTCCCGACGATCTGCTTTACCTTCTGCGATTCACCTTTTTTGCAAATCAGGACCGTTCCGTTTTTTACGACAACAATCAGGTCATTGACCCCGCAGAGAGCGACAGGCATGTCGGAATAGACAAAGTTATCCTCACTGTCCGCCGATAAAACGTCCGCGCCTTCGGTAAGACCCAGCCGCGCCACCTCGTCCCAGCTGCCGATGTCGTTCCAGTCGAACCCTGTTTCGACCATTGCAGCCGCGCTGCTTTTTTCCATGACGGCGTAATCGATACTGTCGGAGGGTGAATCCTGATACAACTCATCAACGGCTGAGGAACGCATCGATACGATGATGCCGGTTTCCGAACTCTCCCGAGGGGCCGTCTCTATTTTTTCGAAAACGGAAGCAATATCGCCGCGGTATTTTTTGAGTTCCGAGAGGAAGCTGTCTGCCTTGAAACAGAACATTCCGGAGTTCCAGTAAAAGTTTCCCGCCCGGACAAACTCTTCGGCCGCGGCCCGGTCCGGTTTCTCTTTGAAAGAGAGGACCCTGAAACCGGAACCTTCCCTCTCTCCCGCTTCAATATACCCGTATCCGGTCGCGGGACCGCGGGGCGGAATACCGAACGTCACCAGAAAGCCGCGTTCGGCAAGCTCTCCCGCTTTTTTCGCGTCGGAGACGAACCGCTCCGTCGGACTGATCAGGTGGTCGGCAGCGAGGACCAGTACGTTTGTCCTTCCTTTACCCCGGAGTTTGAGAGAGGTACAGGCCAGTGCGATAGCTGGGGCGGTATTTCGGGCCGCGGGTTCCGGAATAACGGCAAAACGCTTCCCGTTCGTCTCGATCTCCCTGCAATCGGAAATGACCGGACCAAGCTGACTCTGCAGGGTGACGATGATCACCTCTTTTACCGTTTCGACGGCAAAGGCCCGCTCGACGGTAAGCCTGAGAAGTGACGTGTTTTCAGCCAATTTCATAAACTGTTTGGGGCTTTTTTTTGTTGAAGCAGGCCATAATCTGGTCCCGGACCCGCCCGCGAGAATAATAACGGCATCAATCATGGTGGCCCTCCGTTTACAAATTTCTTACCGCGTATTGACCGAATTGTTATGGTCTCATACACTTTACCGCTAAAGTAACCTACACAAGGAGTTTTTACAATGGCAAAGGGTTTCTCACTTTCAATCTACCCGTGGGTATACGCGGCCCGTTACCATCAGGAGGAACCGTCCTGGACTGAAGAGTATGAGGAAAAGCCGCACAAAACGGACGAAGAAGAAAACGCGCTCGATCACGATGAGAGGCAGCTTCTTTTAGGGATGAGAAACTCGTTCCCGAACCTTCCGCTGGTAAACTATACGACCCAATACGGATTGGGTTGTTTCGAGGGGTTGAAGGCGTTTCCATGGAGAGACGGCAGCCTGCGGCTCTTTCGTCCCGACCGCAACGCCGAACGGATGGTCCGCTCCATGAACGGTTTACAGATGCCGGCTTTCCCTGCGGAGATGTTTTTACGGGCCGTAAAGACGATCGTAAAAAAGAACAAAAAACTTGGGTTCGCGCCGACGTACAATCCGGAGTGGGAAAAAGACAATTTCGTTACCGGTTGGAGCGTCTATGTGAGGCCGTTTGCCTATTCGGAACCCGCTATCGGTTTGGGATTGAGCTTCGAACCGTGGGTGGTCATCATCTCCACCCCCGTCGGCTCCTATTTCCGGCCGGGTAATTCCAAGGCGGTCACCACCGATAAGGTCCGCGCTTTTCCAGGCGGCACCGGCTGGATAAAATGTGCCGCCAACTATGTGGTGCCCACGCTGGCCAAAAAAGAATCGGAGGCCGCAGGCTACATGGAAGCGATCTTTTTAGACGCCTACGAAAAAACCTATCTTGAAGAGGGATCATCCTGCAACATCTTTGTCTTACTCAAAAACGACACCCTGGTCACTCCCGACTTAGGAGATACCGTCCTTCACGGGATCAACAGAGACAGCGTGCTGACCCTCGCCGCCGATTTGGGGATGAAGACGGAAGAACGGAGAATATCGGTCCGCGAAGCGATGGAAAGCGGTAAAGAGATGTTTGTTACCGGGACCGCCGCGGGGGTCTCTTACGTCGAATCGCTGACCCACAAGGGAAAAACGAAAGAATTCGCCGGGGGGAAGATGGGGGACGTGACCCGGGAGCTGCAGCATCGGCTGAAAGGCATCCAGTACGGCATGGTCGAAGATACCCACGGCTGGATGGTCCCTGTCGAATAAAAAAGGCTAAAAGCGGAGTTCTTCCATGTCCTTCGGAATTTCGTTGTATATCTGTAGCTCTCCCCGTGCATCGGGATAGAGTATGGACCGGGTATTAAGATAGGCAAGCTGGACCGAATTGGTGGGATCGAGGGTCTCGGGATCACGAGAGAGAAGATCGGCATATTCGGTCGATATGGTTAAATATCGGAGCGATTCCGAATATTTTGTCGGGTCCTTACTCTGCATATCCAATTTGTTGAGCGTTACCCCCAAATTGTTGTAGGTTTTTGTGATCATTTCCATGAGCGCTTTGTGTTCCTCACGTTCCTCAGGCATCAGGTAGGGAATCCGGTCTTTCTCCTTCTTTAAAAGATCGAGCAGATGATTATAGTACCCTTGCGCGGCCGAATAGGCGCTTCGCCGATAGAGGGTGTTTGCCGTCGAATACATGAGATTTTTATTGTTTGAAAACGGTCCGGCAGCCTTATAAAAATCGAGAAGAGCAGCTTCAAAATCGTTCTTGTTGTAGTTGATATATCCCATCTGGTAATTGATCGATTTATTATTGAAAAGGTTCCGCCCCGCCTCTTCGAAGAGGGCGTATGCCGTATCGTAATCGTTGCCTACATAATAGTAGAGATCGCCTAAATTGGCATAGATTTTACCGAAATTCTCGGACGGCCCCACAATATTCCGTTCCTTCGCGGCCTCATAAAGGTTTTTCGCCTTCTGAAACTCCTGTTCCGCGTCGAGAAAAAGTTCATTCCGATAATTGACTTCACCCAGCTTGTTGTGGGTATTGATCAAGAGAGCAAGCTCTCTCCGCGAGTACGGTTTGCTCTCACTGATAAAACGCAGCGCCTTGTTAAGCGCTTTTTCCTCCTCTCCGTACTCTTCGATGCGTCTGAAATAACGGGAGAGGTGATAGTGGATGGCGGGGACCGTCGGATCGACCGTATGCGCCCGGAAGAGGATATTCCGCACCTCATCGAGTTTTCCCTTGTCGAGGAGATACCCGCCTAACTCCGCGTACACCCGCGGATTGACGGTAACGCTTTCGTTGGCCTGAAATTGGTTCTTCAGGTTTACTACCTCTTCGTAATTGTCGGTGCGGATAAAGTACCTGAGCATTCGAAAGAGCACCTCCGCTTGGCCTCCGTACCGTTCGAGCAGTATCGCGTAGGTTTCTCGCGCGTTTTCATACTTGGACGGGTTCTCGTCGGCCCACTGCATATAGGTATCGCCTAAGAGAAGCATCGCTTCATAATCGTAGAGATTTTCATTCAGAAAGCGATTGAGAATATCGGCCGCCTGTTCGTAATTCGAAAGCTCGACCGCCTCAAGACGGGCGTAATCGAGCACTCCTTTTTTATCCAGTGGATATCGGCGCAGCAGTTGTTCATATTTCTTTTCAGCCAAAAAATATTGATTTTTATCGACAAACTCTTCAGCGTAGGTATAAAACCAACTCTTATGGGGCCATATGTCGGAGGCTTGATCGAAATAGCCGTTACCGACGGCATAATTATCTTCTTGTACCTCTCTGTGGCCTTTGGCATAGAGCATCTGAGAATGGACCGGTTTGTAGACGAACCGATAACCCAAGAAAATGAGAATCCCCAAGGCAACGGCTGCAAGAGAGGCCACCTTGAGTACCGGTAAAACGTTATGTTTGAAGATGTAGGCGAACGATTCTTTCTCTTCTTCAAACTCCAGTCCGGTTTTCTTCTCATACTGCTTCGGCACCTCTATTCTGCGGTCCAACAGTTTACCCGTCAGGGCCGCGATGTTTTTCGGCGATTCACCCGCCGTCAGCATGGAAATCAACTTTTTTTGATCGTCCGCTTCGAGATTCCGCTCGCCGATTGCCTCTTCGACTGCAATCTTCAGGTTCCTCGGCAATGAATCGAGGGTCCTCTGCAGACGGCGGAAATCTTCATCGCTTAATTCGAACTCGCCTTCCACTGTGGAAAGATCGCCTGAGACGGCGGTAGCAGGATTCAAATCTTCCTCGGTTACCTCTTCTTCTTCAGCTCCTCCCCCCAGGTCGATTCCCAAATCCCCAAGATTAAACTCGTCAATTTCGTCTTCACCCTGAATGTCCCCTTCGTCGGCACTTTCCGGGGCATCGAAATCGGCTGTGGGAATGTTGAATTGTTCGGGTTCTTCAATGTCTCCGTCCTCGAAATCCGAGAGGTCGAACCCCTCTTCTTCCTCCCCTTCCTCCTCAATTTCTCCTTCGGAAGACTCCGCGTCTATTTCAAACTCTTCGGCTTCCTCATCAAAGGGGAAGTCCCCTGAAACATCGAATGCTTCTTCCGTTTCCTCACTTTCTTCAGCCGCCTCTTCGGCCCCGAATTCCTCAGGTTCCTCGGGCCCTTCAGGTTCAAATTCCTCAGGTTCCTCGGCCCCTTCTTCGATGGGGCCCTCCTCTTCGGTTTCTTCAAAATCTTCCCCTGAGACCTCTTCTATCTCTTCTTCATCGATTTCATCGCCGATCGTAGCTCCTAAATCCTCGATGTCCGTATCAAAATCGGATAAATCGAACTCCTCTTCGCTTTCATCCGCGCTTTCAAGATCTTCAAAGCTCTCTGCCGTCTCTCCTTCGGCCCCCTCTTCGAGTCCACCCCCCTCTTCTTCCGGCATGGCGAAATCTTCAAGCTCTTCTTCACCCTCCGCCCCGAAATCTTCCGGTAAATCAAAATCCTCAAACCCCTCTTCATCGGCTTCAGCGGGGGTTTCCTCGCCTGGCTCGAACCGGTCCTGCTCTTCCGAGAGTTGTTCGGGAGTTTCCGTATCGAAATCTTCCGGCATTTCCATACCGATATCAAACGGATCCTCGTCGGGGCCTTCCTCTTCAGGGGTTTCCGCCGACTCTCCTTCGCCGGTCTCAGTTTCCTCTTCCGCTCCGCCCTCAGCCTCGGGAGCGCCGAACTCGTCACCTAATTCGTTGAGGTCCGCGTCGATATCGATATCCGAAAAATCAAACTCTTCACCACCCGCTTCCTCTTCAAACGCCGATAACTCTTCATCCAGGGAATCCACCTCTTCCGGCCCGCCTTCCTCTTCAGCTTCAGGCTCTTCGGGCATTTGACCTTCAGCTTCAGGCGCTTCCTCCTCAGGCTCGGAAATCGGTTCCGCTCCTTCTTCCTCCGTTAGATCGTCAAGGTCCCCGAAATCGCTTAACAGTTCATCGATATCACTGCCCTCATCGTCAGGCTCTTCGGTCTCGGGTTGTTCCGCATCGGGCCCGGGCGGTTCCTCGGACTGGGGCGGCTCGTCTTCCAAATCGCTGGTATCGCTTAACAGATCGTCAAGATCACCGGGCAAACCTTCCTCAGGCGGCGGGACATCTTCCATTTTCTCGCCGCGCTCTTCCAGAATTGAAGGTTCGTTCCCGAGTGAGTTTAAATCCGTCTTGAAATTTTCTATATTTCCTATATCGGGCATATCAGCTTCTTAAAAGTGTCGAAGGTTTGGATAATAACTCCTGTAGTTAAATTTCGGTGTAAATTAATCTAAGATTTAGCTATTGTGCTTCCGATGATGAAAAAGAATAGAGGCCCATAGTACATACTATTTTATGAAAAAACCGCATTTACTTCTATTTACACTATATTGCTTTTTTGCTCTTCTGCCAATAGCGGCGCAGGATGTGTTGGATATTTCAACCCACATAAAGATCAAAGGGATGAAACAGGCGCAGCCTCCACAGATTTACCACGATAAATTGATTTTATCCTACGATTCGGACCATTTTGTACGTTTCGTCGGTGCCGCGTTTGAGCATGAGGATTATAACAAGATCCATACCTTCCGGAAAAATGAGTACGATGTCTATTTCCTGGTTATGCCGTTACATGAGAATCGGACCACCTACTTCTACAGACTGATCGTAGACGGCCTCTGGATGCCCGACCCCGCCAACAGTAGAACGATAAGAGACGAGAACGGGATAATTGTTTCCGTGTTTACCGTCTCTCGATTACCGGACAGACCGATAACCGGGCCAAAAATCGGCGAAAACGGAAGGGTCACGTTTTATTTTAAAGGTCCGGAAAACCGAGTCGTCTACCTTACGGGTAGTTTCAATAATTGGGAACCGTTCATGTACCGACTGCGGGAAACGAAACCGGGCCTGTATTCAATTACCATCACCCTCCGCGAAGGCGATCACTTCTATTACTTCATTTCGAACGGCAGGAAAATGCTCGATCCGTTCAATACCGAACGCGGTACCGACGATGAAGGCATTTTGGTTTCATACCTGAAGATGAGTGAAGATAACCGGAAGGAAAAAAAGGGAGGAATCTTACCGTTCGGCAATAACCGCGGATAGATTTGTGCCGTCGATTAATCGATCGTGACTAAAGAGCAAAAAACGGTCTCTTGCAGAGTAGGGGTTTCGGAGGTCACGAGTGTTTGATAGCCGTTCTCGGTAGGCCTGATAAACGATGTTTCACCCTCCCAAAACAGATCGAGAAATCGCCCGGTTAAACAGACCGTCAATCCGAAAGGGACCTTTGTCTCCGAAATCCTCTCCGGTAATGCCTGTACAAACCGCACCTTCTCCTCCATCGAAAAAACAGCGCCGTTCGCCTTGAGGTCGATCCACAGAAAAGCATCCTCCATCTTCTCGTTCCAAACATCGAAGAACGTGTCCCGGCATAAGGTTATTCCGATCTTTTTTCCGATTACGGTAAAAGAGCCGGCATCATCCACGTCAGCGGGACTCAATTCTACTTCTTCAATTTCAAAATCGGTTAAATAGACCTTGTCCTGGGTGTAGATACAGTTTCCGTCCGGTCCGTATACCAGAAGCCGGTTTCTCAGCTCTTCCTTTTTCGACGATGTGGTTTCCCGTGAAGGGGCGGTGTAATGTCGGGCGAAATAGGTGCCGGCCGCAATAGTAACATTCCAGCGGTCCGCTATGCCGCCCCAGACGGCATCCAATCGCTCCCGCGTATAATCGGCCTGTTTTAGAAAAATAGTCCGCAGCGAGTCGATTTCGGGACACCTTTGACGAATTGCTGTAAGACCGTCCTCAAAATTTTCCACATGTGAAACTTCATCGGCGTACGGAATAAGAGAGAAAAAAACATTGAGATATTCCGGAAAAACGATAAGATCGGGGCGGTACTCTTCCATCACGGTTTCAACGATCCCCGACACACGCTCCGCGAAAGCGGCCTCACTTTTGTACATTGCCTCATCGATCTGTGTTTGGACCGCGGTTACCCGAAGGGGAGCAGCCGCTTCCGACGTCCGCGGGATATCGGACCAGCAGAAAGAAACTCCGAAAACCGAAAAAAGTGAAAGGAGTAGGACTATAAAAAAGGCACGGCAACGGCTCCAGCCGTTTTTGCGTACGCTTAGCTGATTGATATTCACCTGTGTACCCTCGCATAAAAAGAGTGGTATACTTCAGTCATGTTTAACTTCAACCTTGTCGCGAAAAAGAAAACCGACGAGCTGCTCGTCCTCACCATGACTATTGGGTTTCGAGTGATGTTTTTCGCCATCGCGCTCTTCATCGCCATCGGTCTCTATTCGGTCCAAACGGTAGCCGTTGTTCCCGTGATCATCTTGTTCGTCTCGTGTCTCGCCGGATTATACAACGAAGCGTGGTATTTTAACAAAAAGAGCGGTATAGTGGAACACCGCTTCGGTCTGCTTTTTCTCTTCAAAAGAAAGACCTACGCACTTGCCGATATCGGCCGCGTCGAGGTCCGCAGTTTTACCCGGGGAAGTTTGACCTCGTCCATGTCTTCACGGGAAAAAGAGCTGTCCGAACCGGAAGAGGAACCAAAATCGGTCGATCCAAGCCCCTTTAAGAGGGGAGGAAGGATGGTACCCCCTCTGCAGTTAAGCGAACTGAACCTTCGGCTTCAGGACCGGCAAACCGTTAATATCGAGATGACGAAAGCACGGAATACCGATCAATTCTACAAAAAGGCGGAGTTGTTGGCCTTATTTCTCGAAAAACCGTTGATCGACGCAGACGAGTAGTTTACCTATCTACACCGCCGGACAAGGTGCTCTCCGGCATCAGAAATAGAGATAACAGGCCGCCATGTGGTTTTTCTCGATCTCTTTGAGCGGCGGCACCGTCTCCGTGCATCTGTCCATTCTCTTCGGACAACGATCGTAGAAATAACATCCTTTTCTTTCTATGTCGGGTGAAGGGACGTCACCGGTCAGGATGATCCTTTGCCGCTTCCGTTCCACTTCCGGATCGGGAATGGGGGCCGCGCTCATGAGGGCTTGCGTATAGGGATGGAGCGGACTCTTATAAATACTCGCCGATTCGGCTATCTCTGCTATTTTACCCAGATACATAACCGCCACCCTGTCGCTGATATACTCGATAACCGCCAAATCGTGGGCGATAAAGAGATAGGTCAGTCCGAACTCCTCCTGAAGGTCGTTTAAAAGATTGAGGATTTGGGCCTGAATAGAAACATCGAGGGCGCTGACCGGTTCGTCGGCTAAAATCAATTTCGGATTCAGAGCCAGCGATCGGGCCACGCCGATCCTCTGCCGCTGGCCTCCTGAGAACTCGTGCGGATATCGGTTCTTATACATCCGGGACAAGCCGACTCTTTCCATTAAGCTCTCTACCCGTTCGGTCATCTCTTTTTTCTTGAGGTTAAGAAGGCCCCTGCGTGTATAGATATCCATAGGTTCGGCGATGATATTTCCCACCGTCATTCGCGGATTAAGCGAGGCGTACGGGTCCTGGAAGACCATCTGAATATCCATCCGGGCTTTGAGCATCTCATGAGGTCCCAGCGCGGAAAGATTTTTTCCTTCCAGGAGGACCTCCCCCTCCGTCGGTTTATATAATTGGGCGACCGCGCGCGCGGTCGTCGATTTTCCGCAACCGGATTCGCCGACAAGCCCCAACGTTTCACCTTTTTTCATCGAGAAATCGACACCGTCCACCGCGCGTATAGCACCGACCGGCCGCTTAAAGATGAAGCCTTCCTCTATGGGGAAATGCATCTTCAGGTTTTTGACATCAAGAAGTGTGGTGTTCGTCTTCTTGTCGCTCATTCTTTGTCCTCACTTTCTCCGTACAACCAGCAGTTTACACTTCTGTTTTCCGACGGATTGCAGGCGGCGGGATATTTCTTTCGACAGATGTCCATGGCAAACTCGCACCGGGGATGGAAGGGACAACAGTCGGGAAGATTGATCAGGTTGGGAGGCTGTCCCTGAATCGAATACAACTTTTGATGGTGGGCCCTGTCCAGCCTTGGGACCGATTTGATCAACCCCTGGGTATAGGGATGTTTCGGGTCCTTGAACAACTCGTCATTCGGCGCTTTTTCCACAATCCTGCCCGCGTACATGACGCAGATATTGTCGCACATACCGGCCACTACCCCCAAATCATGCGTAATCAAAATGACTGAGGTGGACAGCCGCCGCGAGAGGTCCTGCACAATCTCCAAAATTTGGGCCTGTATGGTAACGTCCAATGCGGTCGTCGGTTCGTCGGCAATCAAAATCTCCGGATCGCAGCTCAATGCCATCCCGATCATGACCCGCTGGCGCATTCCGCCTGAAAACTGGTGGGGATAATTGTCGACCCGTTTCGCAGGTTTCGGTATTCCGACCAGCTGCAGCATTTCGACGGCCTTCTCCCGTGCCTGCTTCTTTTCCAGTCCCTGATGCAGCCGGATCGTCTCTATCATCTGCGTCGAGATCTTTAAAAACGGATTGAGCGAGGTCATCGGATCTTGGAAAATCATCGAAATTTGGTTTCCCCGAAGCCTTCGCACCTTATCGTTGGACATCTGAAAGATATTCTTACCGTTCAAGAGGGCCCGTCCTCCGACGATTTTGCCGGGAGGAGAGGGGATGAGTTTCATAATCGACAAATTGGAGACCGATTTGCCGCAACCCGATTCACCGACCAAACCCAACGTCTCGCCTTTATGCAGGTCGAAAGAGATTCCGTCCACGGCTTTTACAACACCGTCATCGGTACTGAAATAGGTTTTTAAATCTTCTACTTGTAAGACAACTTCACTATTCATCACGTCCTCGTTACATCCTGTTTTTACTTTGGGGGTCCAAGGCGTCGCGCAGTCCGTCGCCCAAGAAATTCATGGAAAAAAGGAAGATGACCATGACGAGGGCGGGGAAGAACAGACGCCAGGGAAAGAGGTTCATCCCCTCTACCCCTTCACTGACGAGTGAGCCCCATGAGGCGAAGGGCGCCTGTACGCCCAACCCCAGGAAAGAGAGAAACGATTCCATCATAATGAAGCTGGGAATTCGCAGAGTCGTAAAGACAACAATAACACCTAAAGTGTTGGGGACAAGGTGGCGGAAAATGATCCGACTATTACTTGCTCCGATGGATTTTGCCGCCTCCACGAATTCCGAGTTTTTGAGAGAGATGATCTGTCCCCGGACCACCCTGGCCACCGTGAGCCAGCTGACAATGGCCAAGGCGAAAAAGAGATTAAAAATATTCCTGCCGAAGAGCGCCATTAAAATGATAACCAGCATCATATAGGGAAGTCCGTACATAACGTCGATGATTCTGGTAATGATGTAATCGACCTTTCCTCCGACGTAGCCCGCAATGGCCCCGATGACGATTCCGATAAAAACGGATGTGATGGTCCCGATGAGACCGATGGCGATGGAGACCTGACTTCCATAGATAATACGGGCCAGCAAATCACGTCCCAACGGATCGGTCCCCAAAATATAGCGCCGCTCGTGGGTTTTGATCGTTCTGCCGTTCACCTCCATGGTTTCGGTCGCGATCCTTTCCCGTAACTCGGCAAGTTTCCCTTTTTCCTGCACGTTTAACTCTTCCCGTCCCTGTTTTTTCGCCATTGCAAGCATGATGGCGCGTTCTTTTTCGTAGAGCAATTCGCCTGCCGTTTTCGTCAGGGAAGGAGGAAGGTATTGATGTTCGATGACCTGCCGTTTATAGGAATAGATAGGTAAAATCGACGCCGTGAGGGCGACAATCGAATAGATGATTACTATTACCAGTCCGAACATCGCCAATTTGTTTTTTTTCAGTCTTCTCCACGCGTCCTTCCACAGGCTGACACCCTTGATCGGCTGATTGAGTTCGTTGACCGCTGCATCTTGTGTTTTTGCCGTATTTTCCACTTTCCTTACTCCTCTAGCTGTACGAAACCCGCGGATCTATGTATCCGTACGCGATATCAACGAAAAAATTCATCAAGATAAGAATGACCGAATAGACGATGACCGTTCCCATGAGAAGGGTGTAATCACGATTGAATGCCGATTGAACGAAAAATTGTCCCAACCCCGGAATTCTAAAAATACGTTCAACTACAACCGAGCCTGTAATGATTCCCGCGAAAGCTGGACCGAGATAGCTGATTACCGGAAGTAGTCCGCCCTTCAAAACATGCTTGAACATGATGACCGCCTCCCGCAACCCTTTTGCCCTCGCCGTCCGGACATAATCGCTTCGCAGTACCTCCAATATGGAGGCCCTTGATAACCGGGCTATATAGGCGAAATAGGGAAGCGTCAGAGTAATGACCGGCATGATAAGCGTTACCCAGCCGTACCGTCCCGTGATCCAGCCGGAGGTGGGAAGCCAGCCCAGTTTTAGGGCAAAAAAGTACATCAAAACCGGACCGACGACGAAATTCGGCACGGTAATACCGAAAACCGCTATCGACATGGCCGTATAATCGCCCCAGGTGTTTACCTTCAAAGCGGATATCATGCCCACACCGACACCCAAGGTGACGGCAAAAACCAGCGCGAAGCTCCCCAGGATAAGCGATTTTGGAAGACTGTTGAAAATGAAATAGTTGACGTTGTGGTCGTTATAAGCGAAGGACGGGCCTAAATCCCCCCTCATCATATCGAACAGATAGCGTCCGTACTGCTTAAGGAGCGATTCGTCCAAGTGGTACTTTTTCTCGATATTTTTCATGATCTCGGGGGGCAGCCTCTTATCGCGGTCGAACGGCCCTCCGGGTGCAACTCGAACAATGAAGAAACTCAACGTGATGATGATAAAGAGCGTAGGAATTAGCCCTATAAAACGTCGGATAATGAACTTAGTCATACGGATTTCCTTACACTTGTGGCAGAGTGTACGACGACATTTATAAAAAGAAATTCCGGCGCGCCGTTGGATAGCACGCCGGAAAGAATAAATTGCACGGTTTATTACCGGATCTATTTCTTATAGAGAAATTTCGGCTCGTGCCAGTCGTTGGTGTTGCTGTACCAGCCGCCCCATACGGTTGTGTCGATCATATTGATGTT
>CAZJBZ010000108.1:3503-12799 GCA_964543975.1 uncultured Spirochaetales bacterium | reverse complement strand
TGAGAGAGCACATTCTCAACACCGGTGAGATTATTTTTATAACCGATGCTGTTGATGGCGTTGAAGAGCGGAATAACAATCATATCATCGATAATCTGCTGCTGAATAGCGGCACTTGCCTTGTTCCGCTCCTCGGCGGTCCGTCCCAATCTGACAATTTTAAGCTGTTTTTCAATTTCAGGACTGTTATATCGCGAGTAGTTCGGATTGGGTATCGATTGGGCACCGACGATAAGGTCTAAGGTGACCTCACCCATATTGTAAGCCCACCCTGAAACAACGATGTCGAAATCGCCCGAAACCAGCCGTTCGTTGGTGGCGGCGGCATCGAATATTTCCAGTTCCACGCCGATACCAACCTGCTGCAAGAGGTCCACCATTGCTTCCGCTGGCAGCTGATAGCGGGGAACGTTCATTGCGATCAGGTTGAGCACCAGAGGCTCTCCGTCCTTCTCCCGTATCTCTTTCCCTTCGGGAAGGGTCCAGCCCGCGTTGTCAAGGACTTCTCTCGCCATTTCCGGATCGTAGCGCAGTTTGTCTTTTCCGTACTCTTCAGCCTTCTTCCAGTAGCCGGTGGCACCGGGATCGAGAATACTGTACGCCTTTTCTCCGTAACCGCTGTAGGTCGCTTTGATTAACGCGTCACGGTTTGCCGCGTAATTGAGTGCCTTGCGGATCTCTTTGTTTTGCATGAGCGGTTTTTCCATGTTGCATTCCAAAAAAACCACCCGGGAAGCGGGAGCAAACTCAACAGCTATGTTTTCATCTTCCTGCACCTTTTCTATCATGTTCGCGGGAATTTTCTGCAGATAGTCGACATTGCCGTACTGCAGTTCGGTGACTCTGGTAATCGGTTCCGGGATAATCCGGAAGATGATCTTATCGACATGTGCCGGTCCCTGGTTCGACAGATAAACGGGACCATGATTATAATCGGGATTTCTCACCAAGGTGACATGGTCTCCCCGTACCCACTCTTCGAACATAAAGGGTCCGGTCCCTACCAAACCTTCGAAACCGTATCTGTCGCCCAAATTTTCACGCGTACCGGCGGATTCGATGATGTTCCACGGATCGGCCAAGTAGTTGATCAGCATCGGATACGGCTCCGACAATGTGAAGTCGAAGGTGTATTCTCCGGTTACCACCATCTCATCAATCACCTCAAACTCCCAGGCGTTGAACGATTTCTCGAACATGTGGTCCCACATATAGGCGGTCAGGTTTTCCGCGTTAAGCGGAGTGCCGTCGTGGAAGTCGATACCCTCTTTCAGTTTGAAAGACCAGGTCAGCTGGTCTTCCGAAACGGACCATGACTCTGCCAGGAGAGGCTGTACTTGCAGGTTTTCGTCGTACACGACCAATGTCTCACACACCATTCCCAGTACCTTGAGCGGTTCTGCCAGAGCGGAAACGAAAACATCGAATGTATCGATTTTTTCCTGGAGAACGGTCGTCACGACCTTCTCTTCCGGTACGGAAGCACTTTCCTCCGCCTCACCGCCTGCGAAGAGAGGAGTTGCCGCGAGCACCAGCAGCAGTATGACTGCAGCAGATGCTCCCTTTTTCATAACGCTTTTCATACAAAAGCTCCTTTTGTTGTAGAGAGCACCCCGCGTCCCGGGAGTAGATCGCCGCGATACAGGGCACTCTCTTGTATTTTAAGGCTTATCTATGTAAGCCCATTGTGCATCGGGATTATCAAAATCGGTCTGTTCCTTTTCCGTGGTCCGGACTACCCGAAACTCGCAATAGTCGTCTCCGTCAGGCATCGCTTTAACATGGGCCAATTTGTAGTTTTTATTATACGCCATGTATTTCGCCGGATCGACGTAGCAGTAATATCGCCCCAATTCGTCCTCCCCCTGTTCATGCCAATATTTGGCCATTTCGCAGCCGTAGGACCGGATCGTTTCTTTTCCGTTTTCATCGCCTTCATTGAGAACTTCGATCCCTTCATGCATTCCGATATTGGGAAGACTCCTGGCGCTCCCGGCGCCGTAATTTTCCGGAGTCGGTTCCAGACCTTGGGCCTCTACTTTTTTCCGAACCTCTTCACCGGCATAGATGCCGTATCTTTTTATCGCCTTCAGGATGATTTTTTTGCCCTCTTCCTCACCGAGTTCTTCCACCAGTGTGCGGGCATAGGCCAAGTGAAGCATGGCGATGCGTCTGCTGGCAAGGCGGACCTCCGCGGCAGCTTCTTCCAACGCTATTTTTTTCGGATTCTCTTTCATGGTTTTCTACTCCCTCTCCGGTCCTTGACAGACGAGATCTTTGACTACTCTGTCGGGAAACGCGGGTTCCAGTGTAATTTCTGAAAAATCGGCGACATTGGTGATGCACGCCAAACAGTTTTTCCCGTTCATTTTAACCGCACACCGTCCGCATCCACCTTGGCCGCAGGCGCCGTGATAAAAAAAGGAGAGAGAGGAATCGATTTCTGAAAAAATAGTATAGAGGACGTTTAATATGGATGTTTCTCCCTCTATGGCAACGGTATATTTCGCGTACCATGGGTCGGTATGGTGCCCGTCCGGGCTGCGCAGGCAGCGGACCTCAAGTTCTTTCATGGTCGGCTCCGTGTAATTCATCAACGGTTTGCTGTAAAAAAGTCATATAATCATATTTTCCTCGAGGAAGTTCGACCGAGGTGGTTTTGATGGTTCCTTTCGATATTCGACGGGTGCCATTCGCGCAGACTTGGATGATATGATGAAGCTCCCTGTCATTGTCGGTCTGAGGAATATCTTCCCGTAAGAAACAGCCCCTGCTCTCCAATCGTGCTAACGATCCTTCCGCAGTCAAAAGTGCACACTCCACTACATTGCGGAAGTTGAGAATTTCCTGTTTCAGAAGGTTGTAAGGTGTATTGGAGGGGACAGGTGAGAAACCGGTTCCTTCCGGGGCCCGATCCATCTCTTGTTGCATCGCTTCAATGGCGGTTTTGGCTTTTTCCGTTTTTGCTCTTGAACGCACTACCCCGAGACCGTTTGCTACCGCTTTGTGAAACTCTGTTTTACGTTCGATCAAACATTCTCGGTCGTACATGCTTGAAACCAATGAAGCTATTTCCATTTCGTATATTTGATCATCCGTTTTCGAAAGCGCACTATTGTGAGAAGCGGCCTCGGCATATTTTGCCGCTCCTCTCCCTGCTATAAGCCCGAGAACCACCATTTCGGTGGTAGCGGCGGAAACTCTGTTTGCTCCGAATGTTCCTCCGGTGCACTCTCCTGCCGCGAAGAGCCCCGGTATTGAGGTCCTGCATGACTCATCGATACGGATCCCGCCTTCAAAATAGTGCCCCGCGGGAGCTATCTCATGATCGATTGCCGATCTCATATCGTTCATCATCTCCCTGTAGGGCGGCATTTTTAAGCCCGGACAGCTTTTTTCGAGAGAATCAAGCTGTTCCTTCGGTGCGTTTTTCATGGAATAATAGACACCTCCGTGAGGGGAGGGACTTCGTTTGGTTTCCATTGCTATCGCGCGGGAGAGGAGCAGTTTGTTCCACTCGCTGTTCAGCGCGACATCCAGTAATTTTCCGTTATAATATTCTCCGATAAAGGGTTTTTTATCTCCGTTTAGTAGTTGTCCATAACCGGTAGTCGCTAACACGTAAGGAAAGATAGAACCTCTATAGATATGAGGGAATAGAGTAGTAGTCGGGCAGAACGAAACAATTTCCATGTCGACGATTTCCGCGCCCGCCCGATAGGCCGCGGCTATTCCGTCTCCGGTCAGATCGCGGGGACCGCTGTTGACGGCATACATGTTTTGGGCGCCGCCTGTGGCGATTACTCCCGAAACTGCTTCAATTGCGACCAGGCGGTCCCGATAGATATCCCACGCGTAACAACCGCGGAACTTGCCCTCCGCATCGGTCCTTATGTCGAGCAGCTGGAGATCGGATATCACGGTAACCGGCATCTGCTTCATCCTTCGGACGAGGGAGTCGATCATTCCGGTGCTCGGTACCGAAATTTCCCTGTCTCCTTCCATGCCCTGGACCTTCATGCCCCAATCGATCATCTCTTTCAAAATGACCGGGGCCAATTCCACATATTTCTCGACTAACGGTTGTTCATTGAGGTAAAAACCTTCCCTCAGAATATCGTGGAACCAGTCTTCGGGCATATCGTCGGGATAGCGGTCGTTGATGCCCAGTTTAGCCAGATGATGCCCGTCACACGCCATGTCGGCACTCACGCCCGCACCCGCCAGTAATGAAGCACCGCTTCTCCCCGGTTTACCCTTCGCAATGAGGAGGACCTCTCTCCCTTGTTCGGCAGCCGCGATGGCGGCCCTGATTCCTCCGCCTCCGCCGCCTATGATCACTATATCAGTTGTAATCTGTTCCATGGAAACCCACTTGGTCCTCTTGTAAAAATAGTCATTTTTTCGTTAATATGTTTATAATATATCAGAAGAGGGAAAACTGTTGCAATAGTGTGGCCCTCTTTTAAAAATTATGGAGCGCTGTCTATCGTGAATAATCATCTTTTAGAAACAAAAGAGTTAAAAACTTACTTTCGCTTGAAAGATAGAACGGCGAAGGCTGTGGACGGGGTGAGTTTTTCGATAAATCAGGGCGAAATCCTCGGAATAATCGGAGAATCGGGAAGCGGTAAAAGCGTTACCGCGCTTTCCATCATGCAGCTGATCCAATCCCCGCCGGGCGAGATCACCGCCGGTGAGATCATCTTCAACAACCGCAATCTTCTCGCGAAGAGTGCTAAAGAGATGAGGAAAATTCGCGGGAATGATATATCGATGATCTTTCAAGAACCGATGACCTCTCTCAATCCGGTCTTCACGGTGGGTGACCAGATTATCGAAACGATAAGACAGCATCAGCCCGTCGGGCGGAAGAAGGCGAAGGCGATGGCGGTTGAACTGCTCGGTTCGGTAGGAATTCCTTCACCCGAGAGAAGGATTGACGACTATCCTCACCGTCTAAGCGGCGGGTTGCGGCAAAGGGTCATGATCGCGCAAGCTCTCTCCTGCCGACCGAAATTATTGATTGCCGATGAACCGACGACCGCGCTCGATGTAACAATACAGGCGCAGATTTTAGACCTTTTACGCGAAATACGGAATGAACTGGGTATGGGCATCGCGTTTATCACTCATGATTTGGCTGTTGTCTCCGAGATTGCCGATACGGTGGCGGTGATGTACGCGGGACAAATTGTCGAATACGGCACTACGGCGGAGGTCATCGATAATCCGCTCCATCCGTATACGAGGGCCCTCTACCAATCGGTCCCCCATATTGACGACGACCTGGCGAAAGATCTGTACACGATTCCGGGAAGTGTGCCTTCTCCCGTCAATTTTCCCGCGGGATGTCGGTTTCATCCGCGCTGTTCCTATGTCATAGAAGACTGCCTGAAGAAGATGCCGAAACTGCTGCCGATAGGCGAAGGCCACACGGTACGCTGCTCCGTCGTTCAGAAGGAGAAGGAGATACGATGAGTATGATCGAGGTACACGAGCTGACGAAGATCTTTCCCGTCAAAAAAGAGGAGTTTTTAGGGGCCAAACAGTATCTTCACGCGGTAGACGGAGTTTCTTTCACGCTGGATAGAGGAACGGTCTACGGACTCGTCGGAGAATCGGGGTGCGGAAAATCGACTACCGGACGTATGTTTCTCAACCTTATCCCCCCTTCGAAAGGCACGATTGTGTATAACGGCCAAGAGATTACCGCCCTTTCAAAAAAGAAGCAGCAGGCTTTACGAAAATCGATGCAGATGATTTTCCAAGATCCATACGCTTCCCTCGATCCGAGAATGACGGTGAACGAGCTTATCGCGGAACCGTTCCGCATCCACAAACTGTATAAGAAGAGGAGCATCGATAATCACATTGTGAAACTGCTGGGGCTTGTCGGTCTCGCCGGTGACGCGAGGGAGAAATATCCTCACGAGTTTAGCGGCGGTCAGCGTCAAAGGATCGCCATCGCCCGAGCTTTGGCCCTCAATCCCGATTTTGTTGTCTGTGACGAACCTGTATCCGCTTTGGATGTTTCGGTGCAGGCGCAAATCATCAATCTATTGAAAAGACTGCGGAAAGAACTTTCACTCACCTATCTTTTTATCGCGCACGATTTAAGCGTCGTGAAAAATATATCGGATAAGGTGGGGGTGATGTATTTGGGCAGGCTGGTGGAAGAGGCGGATACAGGCGAGTTGTTTGAAAATCCTCTCCATCCCTATACCAAAGCACTCCTTTCCGCCGTACCGAAGGTCCGCAAGCAGAGTAGTGAGAAGATGGGCCGCATTCATCTACAGGGCGAAGTGCCCAGCCCCATTTCACCCCCCTCCGGCTGCACCTTCCGGACCAGATGCGGGTCCGCGAATAAACACTGTGCCGAAGGACGACCTCCGTTGAGAGAGATTGCCCCGAACCATAAAACGGCGTGTGTGCTGGTGTAGCGTAACCGCCGCGCCGGCCTGTTGCATCAATCGAAGAAATACCTTACTATATGAGTTCGATTAATAAAGTCCCGTTTAAAGGTTTTGAGGGAGAATAGTTTATGCCCGTTAAAATACCGGATGATCTTCCGGCAAGAAGGGAGCTGGAAAATGAAAATATCTTTGTGATTCCCGAGCAGAGGGCGGTCCATCAAGACATCCGCCCCCTCCAGATAGCGATCGTCAATCTTATGCCCACAAAAGTTCAGACTGAACTTCAATTGGTACGGCTCCTGAGTAATACTCCGCTGCAGGTGGATATCGTCTTGGTCCATCCGGAAACCCACACTTCAAAAACAACATCTCAGGACCACCTGGACAGGTTTTATACCCACTTTTCCAAAGTGGAAAAGTTGTATTTCGACGGCATGATAATAACCGGGGCCCCGGTGGAAACGCTTCCTTTCGAACAGGTAACCTACTGGGATGAATTGCGCGGAATAATGGAATACACGAAAGAGAACGTCTTTTCAACGCTCTACATCTGCTGGGGAGCTCAAGCCGGTCTCTATTATCATTACGGCATACAAAAATATCCTTGTAACAAGAAGGTTTTCGGCGTCTTCGATCATCACAGACATGATACTCACTGCAGGCTCTTCAGAGGGTTCAACGATCTGTTCCCTATTCCGCATTCCAGGTATACCGAGGTCCGCGGGGAGGATATCGAAAGCCACCCCGACCTCGAGCTCCTCGCCGAGTCCGATGAGGCCGGAGTGGGTGTGGTCACTTCCAGGGAAGGAAGGGAGGTGTTTATCACCGGGCACATGGAGTATGAATGGGACACCCTGAAGAATGAATATGAACGTGACAGAAACAAAGGGCTGCCCATCGACATACCGCGGCACTATTTCCCGAATGATGAGCCCTCGCAAACGCCGATCGTTACCTGGCGGGCACACGCTCATCTGCTTTTTACCAATTGGCTCAACTACTATGTTTATCAGGAAACACCCTACAATCTATATGAAATTCACGATGTACGGGCGAAGATCAGGAAATGAAAGGAGGTTCGACATGGACAGCACATTAAAAAGTAAAAATGAAAAAAGGTACAAACTGGAGACGATGGCCCTGCACGGGGGGGCGAAAAAAGATCCCGTAACCCGCTCGAGGGCGGAACCGCTTTATCGGACCGCTTCGTATCTTTTCGATGATACGCAATTCGCCGCGGAACTGTTCAATCTTGAACGGGACGGTTATATCTATACCCGAATCGGTAATCCTACCCAGGAGGTCCTTGAACGCCGGCTCGCCGGTTTGGAAAAAGGAACAGGCGCGCTCGCTCTCGCTTCCGGTACGGCGGCAATTTTCTATTCCATCATTAATTGTGCCGGAATGGGTGATTCTATCGTCTCATCAAAAAATGTGTACGGCGGGACGTACACCATGTTCAATAATCTGCTGCCCCGATTTGGTATTACGGCACGGTTGGTAGACCCGCTGCCTGAAACCATATCCGCGGCGATAGACGGTACGACAAAGGCCGTCTTCGTAGAGACGATCGGCAACCCCGGTCTCGAGGTTACCGACATACCTTTGGCAGCGGAAGCTGCCCACGCGCGCGGGGTGCCATTGATCGTCGATTCCACTTTTACAACTCCGTGTCTGTTTCAGCCTCTCCAGCACGGGGCGGATGTTGTGGTCCATTCGCTGACAAAATGGATCGGAGGCCACGGCACGGTTATCGGCGGTGCGGTGGTAGAAAATGGAAAATTCGATTGGACCGGCGGCCGCTTTCCGGGATTTACGGAGCCGGATGAGAGCTATCACGGTATTCGATGGGGACTCGATTTAGGTGATAAAAGCACCATACCGTTTACATTGAAAATGAGAGCGACCTCGCTTCGAAACTTAGGAGCGGCAATCGCGCCCGATAACGCGTGGCTCATCCTCCAAGGTATGGAAACACTTCATCTGCGGATGGAACGTCACTGTGAGAATGCCTTGGCTGCCGCTGAATTCCTGCAATCGCATCCGGCAGTGGAGTGGGTGAGATATCCGGGACTCTCCGGAGACCCCTTCCATGCCGCGGCAAAGAAACTGTTTCACGGTGGTTTCGGCGGTATGGTTGTATTCGCGGTGAAGGGGGGAGAAGAAGCCGGAGCATCGTTTATCAATAAACTGGAATTGATCAGCCATTTAGCCAATGTCGGGGACGCGAAGAGTCTCGCCATACATCCCGCGAGCACTACCCACTCCCAGTTGTCTCCCGAGCAGCAGAAGGAGAGCGGGATAGAACCCGGGATGGTCCGCCTTTCCGTGGGTATCGAGCATATCGAAGACATTATCGAAGATATAGAACAAGCGTTGTCATAACCGATTGTTATGTTCTGTGACAGGTCGGAGGAGAAAGAGGTAGACTAAAAGGAACAGCGAGCCGGCCATTACGAGAAAGAAAAAGATAAAGAGCGGTAAAAACGCGCGGGTAGCGATGTAGAGCAGATAGGCGAACGCGTACGATCCTGCAAGGACCGAGACGAGGGTCAGTATGAGGGTAAAAAGCAGGTCTTTTAAGGTTATGGTCAGATAAACGGGGACCAGCCGGTTATTGCGGGTCCCGGTAGTGGTCGCCTTTTTCAATGTCCTCTCTTTTCCGAAAGAGGCCCCCGTGAGGGTCAGCCACGCGGTACCAAACGCAATTCCGACAAGGCGTTCCTTCAGCACGATTGTCATGATGAGTGCGAGCAAAACAATACCGAACGCGAAATGGATGACCGTCGACACCGAACGCGGTGTTTCGGGAAAACGCAAATCGGTTGCTCGTTTGCATCCCTCGGGGACGGTGCTACGATAGATCGAAACCACGTCGAA
>CAZJBZ010000108.1:0-3493 GCA_964543975.1 uncultured Spirochaetales bacterium | reverse complement strand
GGAGCACCGCGAAGATCAACCAGGCGGGAAACACTGAGAGACTTGCGAAGAACTTCCAGGTGACAAATCCGGGGTAAAAGACCATATTCAGCGTCATCAACAATGACGCGGTAACGATGAAAAACAGACTGATAAGCGTGCGTTCTTCGGTAAGACTGTTTTGGACTATCTCTTTCAAATGCTTCACCGAAAGTTTCATGGCTGCTCCATAGCGGCTATCGTGACACCATTGTTTTCGTTCCCTTTTCTTCGACTAAGGAGCGGACCAGAATGAGTGCGGTAAGGGCGGCGGCGCAGGAAATTGGGCCCAAACCCCACACACCTATCTGTTGGTAAAACAACGGTCCGGTTATCCCGGCAATCGTCCCTCCGAGCAGTCCGAATGAGACACTTAAGGAGAGCACTTTACCCCTCTGTTCGGGGACCTGTTCGCTTAACAGGGGAAAATTGCTCACGATGGCAAATTCGAAGAAAAAACGGGGAATGATGATGCTGACGGTAGCTATCGACAATGAAACATTGAGAAAAGGCAGGACGGCAAACCCGATCACCGCGCCGATGAGACCGATGGTAACACTTCTCCGTTTCCCTATTCTGTCTCCGAAAAAACTGACCGACATGCTTGCCGCAAGATCGAAACATCCCATGATAAGGGCTATAAAACCGATTTTGGAGGGACTGACATTGTATTCAGCCTTAAGCCACGCGCCGTGGGTAATGAGGATGTGGGTCACCGCGAAGAAACAGAGCGCGGTAACGGCGATATCGGCCCAGGCGGAACGCGCGTTCTCTCCAAGTTTAAAGAAACCGATAAATCGCGCGAGAAGGGGTCGAGTTTCCGCGCCGGCAGAGAGAGGACGGGTTTCCCCGCGAATGGTTTCGGCGGTCTTCTTGTCTCTTTTCCTGGGACGCGGGACGGTTGAGTAGATCAGAATATAGGCGAACATCCCTGCCCCGATTACATAAAAGGGGGTGTTCCAGGCAAACCGTTCTATCAAGATGCCGGAGAGCGATAACCCGAGAATACCTGCTAAAGCCCATGAAAACTCCACGATTCCCATGATCCTGGAGCGTCTGCCGTAATCCAGTTTGGAGCTGATGAAGGCGTGGAGATTCGGCGTATAGATGGAAACTCCAAGTCCGCTTATCATCATGCTTATCACTAAAATCGGATATGAGATGTTGAGGGCTATGAGAATACAACCTATACCCGCGAGAAACAGTCCCGCCTGCATCACCACCCGATGCCCTATTCTGTCGGCAAGTGAGCCGAAGAGAGGGGCCAAGAGTCCCATCCCGTTCCGTAAGCCGACCAGTCGCCCCAAGGTCACGATCCCGATGCCCATCCCTCCGGCAAACACCGGTAGAAAGGGGTTGTACATCTGTACCGTTATATCGACGAGCAGTTTCGCGGTCAGTCCGACTACCACCGAATAACCGAGTCTTTCAAAGAGAGGAGCGGCCGGCTGTCTCATTACAACGACTGAACAAGCTTGACGGCTTCCCGCGTCAATTTCCCGATTTTTTCGAACTTACCGGCCGTTATCAGGTCCGATTTGACAATCCAGCTTCCTCCGCAGGCGAGAACGTTTTTCGTTCGAAGATAATCCGCGATATTGTCCGCATTAATGCCGCCGGTGGGGATAAACTTCACGCTTCCGTAAGGACCGCCGAGTGCTTTCAGCATTTTGATCCCTCCGGATACCTCCGCGGGAAAGAATTTGAGCACGGTCAATCCCCGGTACAGACCCCACTCTACCTGAGAGGGCGAATTGACACCCGGGGTAATTGGGATCTTTTTTTCTACGCAGTAATCCACTATCGGAGGATTGAACCCGGGAGTAACGATAAAAGAAGCTCCGGCATTTACCGCTTTCTCTACATTTTCCACAGTTAAGACGGTACCCGCACCTACGATGAGTTCGGGAAGTTCCCTGTGCAATGTGTTGATCGCCTCTTCGGCTGCGTCCGTTCGAAAGGTGATTTCCGCAACCGGAAGTCCGTTTTCCAGAAGCGCCTTCCCCAACGGAACCGCGTCCTTTGCGTTTTCTATTTTCACCACCGGGATCAGCTTCCATTCACCGAACTGCTCTAATATATTTTTCATAATCGTACCTCCACCGATTTTTATCATTTCAATTTTTCGCATAGTATAATGAGAAAGTGAACAGTTGTGCAATCAAGTCGACCACTGTTTCCCGTTCCAATCGTCGGATCGTGAATACGGACCGCGTTCGCCCTGCGGATTGACAGTCGTTCTTTTTAGGGAGAGAATTATCCATGCTGCTCACGGCAATCGGGCCGTTTTGCCGCGTTCGAGGTTGACGAAATAATGAAATCCGAATTGGAAAGACACGATCTGCACTCTCTCGAACAGCTGGAACGGGAAAAGACCCTTTTTGAAGAGAGAGTAAAAAAAACTGAAGAATTCCAGGCCGGACTAAAACATATCGATGATTACCTTCGTTTAGTGGTGGTGAAACTCAACATTACGCTGCTTCTTCTCAACCTTATCAGAGAAGAAGCGGCAGCTGAAAAACGCGAAACGATGAAAAGTCGGGCACAGCAAGAGGCCCGATCGGGTCTTACCATGCTGGAAGAGATTTCTACCTTCAATGTTTCGATTGACCAGCGGTCGGTGGTTACAGAATCACCCGGGTTCAAAGAAGCCGAAACGCTCTTCCACAGGCTGCTTCTCGAAGGCGGAGCGGGTTTTTTTGAAGAACGGACAGAGGGAAGCAAGCACGCGCGGGCCATAGCAAAAGCGGTTACGGGGGCCCTTTCCAAGTTTGCCGAAAGGGATGATAATTATCAACGGCTGTTTAAAACCGAGTTTCTCGAACCGTTTTGGAAGCGGATCGTTAAAACGTTCTTCTTTGTCTTGGCGCCTGAAAACCAGAAGGAGCCGCCCTACGGGATAGAGGAGGGAGAAGAAGAGGTCTATTCCTCAGATTTCATAAAGCTGCCTCTTTCTCAGGCCATTGTCTATTATGAAGAAGAAATCCTGCCCATGTTGAAGGAGATGCTGCAAGAGACCCCGGGTGATAAGAAACTGCAGGAACGGATTCGGACCGTCATCCGGACAATCTCGGAGTATCGCCGCATTGCTCTCACTCCCCGCTCACAACCGTTGGTTTTGCCGAAAGACTACTATACCGAAGGCTTGACCGGATACTCGCAAAACGGGGAACCGTTGGTGCGGGTCGCCCTGCCGGTGACTTTTTTTTCGGGTACGAATACCGAACGCATGCAGGAGTTGGTCAAACTGCAAATAGTACGGCAATTGGCCGGCAGAGGATTGTGTTCGGAGTTAGACGAGCATTACCGTTATCTGAAGAGTATGGAAAGCGGACCGGCCGGCAGCAGTCTGTTTCCCGGATTACAATTAACAGGAAGAAAAGGGTTCTCCGCGCTTAAAAACAGATATCCCCTTTTAAAGCAGATCGATAATAAGCGTGATTTTCTCAGGCTGATGCGTGCCGTAACGGGGCAA
>CAZJBZ010000107.1:0-12861 GCA_964543975.1 uncultured Spirochaetales bacterium | reverse complement strand
GAGTTCGTCAGCAGTGATCCCCGATTGGGATTCGCCTAATGCCTGAATGACACTCTGCTCTTCCTCCTGTTGGGTGCTTTTGCCCAAACGGTTTAACAGCCTGAGCGCCCTCAGATCGCGGGGTGAGAGGAAAATGGTCAATACGTCCCGAATCGGGTATGAACCCAGCCGTTCCAAGCGTGAGGTAAGATAGAGGATTAAGAGGAAGAGGCACACGGTGATGGCAAAGTAGCTCCGAAAACCGTCAACGTGGCTCAATCCGGTCTGCTGGAACCCTTCTAAGACGGTCCCGCCGAATAGTGAACCGAAGAACCCTGCAATGCCGGTGGTCAAGAAGTAGAAAATGCCCAAATTAAGCCGTTCTTCAGCGCCGATTAAGCCGAAAAAATAGGTGTTGCTCGCATTCGCAATCCCGGCATGTCCCATCATGAACAGAAAAAAAACGGCCCCTCCGTACATCCAGAGGGCGGCCGCGTCTTTTATACCGGGTGCAATGACCAGCCCAAGAAGCATCACCGATAGAACGGATGCGAAGATAAAAATCAGCGGTTTGGCACCGAGTTTATCGATCATGAAACCGCTTATGAGGGCCATCACAATTGCACCCACGGATCCGATAACGGTAAAAAGAATAACGGTGTCATCACCCTGACCGTATACATTTTTCATAAAAACAATAAGAAAGGGCTGGATCATCGCGATAGTAAAAAAGGAGAGCGATAGAAACGGTACGAATCTGGAGAAGGCTGGGTGGCGGAATGCTTTTATCAAATGGGGCACCAGTTTAATTTCAACCGCCTTTCCCGTTTCAGCCGGTTCCGGCAATTTGAACACCATGATGGTTGCGCCAATTCCGCTGGCAATACCGATGAGTATAACAATCGTATACATGAACAGCGGCGGTTCCTGCCCTAAAAGCAGTGAAATGAACAGGCCGGTCACGATCGCTCCGCTGTGTATGATCAACTGACTTTTCGAGAGAAACGAACCCCTCTCTTTTTCGGTTGTTATGGCACCGATTATCGGATTGTGTGACGTCATCCCGATGCCGCGGGCAAGGTTGAACCCTAAGATACTGATAATGCAGAGCACGAGAGTCGCACCCATGTTTCCTTGACTCGCAAAGATTGGTGAAAAGAGGATAGGGACCATGAGGAGGTAACGGATAAACCAAAAAGTCCCGAACAGTTTTACAATGCCGAAACGTGAGACAAGCATTCTGCCGACTAACGGCATCAGCTGGGCGACCGGCACAAAGGAAGCTAAGACGCCGATGAGAAAATTGGTCAATCCAAGTCGAAGGGCATATAAGGTAATGATATTTCCGCTTAAAAAATTGAAAGAGATAACATTGAATAGATTAAAGAGATAATAGATTCGCTGGGCCCTTTTCAGCTCCCGAGGAGTCAGTTCCCCGTTGTTGTTCTTCATGCTCTGTATACTACTTGAGATTGGGCTCTTTGAAAATCACTCCCGGCGCGGGGCGGGCAGGAAATCACTCTCTGCGAAGGGTCGTGGTTGGCCATCCCTAAAAAATCCAAAAAACGCCCAATAAAAGTAACAGTTTTTTAATCCGTTGGTGTTATATAGTAAGTAGAGAACGGAAGAGCCATGGTTGACAGAGAAAATATAGAAGATTTCTACAGACGATACGGCCCGATGGTCTACAGGAGGTGTTTCCGCATCCTGAAGAACGAGGAGAGCGCCCTCGATGCGACCCAGGAGGTGTTCGTCCAGGTAATGCGAAGACAGCGCGTATTGACGGCCATAGCCCCTTCGAGTCTGTTGTACAGAATTGCGACGAACATCAGCCTGAACCATCTCCGCTCCGAAAAACGGCGGGAGGAGACAATGGATGATTCGATCCTCCATGCAATCGCCGGCTCCGACGATCATGTCCGACTGACTGAGGCGCGTGATACGATTGATGCTCTCTTTGAATCGGAAAAAGAGACCACTAAGACGATTGCAGTTTACCACTATATCGACCGTCTGACTTTGGAAGAGACTGCCGAATTGACCGGCTTATCGGTTTCAGGTGTTAGAAAGAGACTTAAGAAATTGCGGAAAAAAGTTGAAATATTTCAGGAGGTATAAAGATATGGAGAGACGGGAAATACCTTCGATACTCCTTGAACTGTATGTCTTGGGAGAATTGGATGAGAATCGAAAAATTATGGTAGAGAAAGAGTTCGGGACCGAGTACCTGGAGGAACAAAGACGAGTGTTGGAAGAGCACAACCGATCCTTTCTTCAATCGTCTATGCCGGGAAAAACAACTCATGCAATAAAAATGAAGGTATGGCCGGACCACAACAGTCCTGACAATTGTGGACGGGAGCGACATGAGACCGACGGGGGTGAGAGGCCGGCTGACGGCACCTATCGGAAGGCCTCTCGGCGGGACGGCAGCAGACGGGCTGCTGATAGGTTTTTCGGCAGACCGATGATCATAGCCCCCCTTGCAGCGGCAGCTCTCCTTGCAGTGGCGGTCACGGGAGTAGTGCCGGTTCTGCGGGATGCGGACCGGTTCGGTGCAGCCGGCTCATCAAGTGCGTCCGGCCTGCTCGGGATACGAGTAAAAGGGACGGGAAGCCGGCTTCAGGTGTACATGGAAGAAGGCGGTGAACCGATAATCCTGAGCGAGGGGGACAAAGTACGGGAGAACGATGTGCTGCAGATCAAGTATGTGCCGGGCGGGAGAAAATACGGCTTGATTTTTTCCATCGACGGAAGGGGAAACGTGACCAGGATTTTCCCCGACTCGGGCCGCGACGCCGCTCCACTGGAACCGAACCGGGCGGAACTGATCGAGTACGGCTATCAGTTGGATGATGCGCCCTCTTTCGAACGGTTCTTTTTTATAACGGCGGATAATAATTTTGACTGCGACCGGATCGTTCAGGCTGCCGAACAACTTGCACAAGAGCTTGCGGAAAATGAAAACCGAGCGGCGCAAGCCGAATTAGACCTTCCGAAGGATATTGAACAGGCATCCCTCTTTTTAAGAAAATCGGAGGAATAAACAATGAAAGGTTATAGACGATATACTATACTGTTTGGGTTACTTCTGTTTCTTACCGGACCACTATTCGGTTCCGATCAAGGAGTACGTCTTCGCCGATACGCCCTTTTTATCGGTTCGAACAATGGGGGGCGGGACAGGGTCCTGCTTCACTACGCCACGAGCGACACGCGGGCCATGGCGGAGGTTTTCTATCAAGTAGGAGGTCTTCATCCTGAAGATTCGATCCTCTGCATCGATCCTTCGAGGCGGAAGGTCGAGAGAGAGCTGGCCCGTATTAAAGAGATGATTCGGACCGGAAAAAGTGAAGACCGACGGACCGAGTTTTTCCTCTACTACTCCGGACATTCCAATGAAGAGGGGCTCCTGATAAACGGCGAACTTCTCACCTACCGAAGCCTGCGGGATGAGATGAAATCTGTTGATGCCGATATCAGTGTAGCTATCCTCGACTCCTGCGCTTCCGGCGCGTTTATCCGGATAAAAGGGGGAAAAAGAGTTGCACCTTTTATGCTGGATGAATCGACCTCTATGAAAGGGCAGGTCTATCTGAGTTCCAGTTCGGAAGACGAAGCTTCCCAGGAATCTGATGAAATAGGGGCCTCCTTCTTTACCCATTCGTTGATTTCGGCGCTTCGCGGGGCCGCCGATTTTTCAAGCGACCGTCAAATAACTGTCCATGAGGCGTACCAATACGCCCGTTCCGATACGATGGCCAGGACCGAAAACACCTTTGCCGGGACCCAGCACCCTTCGTGGCATATTGAATTGACCGGCACCGGGGATCTGGTGTTGACCGATTTACGGGAGTTGGCCGCGGGAGTGGTGCTCGCTGCTGAATTGGAAGGCCAGATTTACATCCGCGACGGTTCTCAAAAACTGGTCGCGGAAGTGAAGAAGTCGGCCGGAACACCCATCACCCTGGCCTTGCCGGTCGGTTCCTATACCATCACCAGCAGGACCGATGATCAACAGCTCGAATCGATTGTTACCCTCTATGAAGGTTCGCTGGTGCAGGTAACCATAGGCGACTTTGTCCGGACCGGAAGAGTTGCCGGAAGGCTTCGGGGGGACACGGTGAAAAGTGGTCAACAAAGCATCGAGGGCCATTCCGGAAATCGAGAGCCGGCAGACGAACGCGCCTGGTCAGCCGCGCAGCCGATATTTTTACCGGCACGTGTCTCTTTTACTCCCGGCCTGTCGTTCCCTTTCGGTTATCCCGATGCGACCGTCGGTTTTTCTGTAAATGTCCTGCTCGGAGTAAACCGTTCAATCCGGGGCGCGGAATTGGGATCGATAATCAATATTACCGAAGCCGAAGTCTACGGCGCGCAATTTGCCGGCGTGGGAAATATCGTTAGCGGTAACGTTACCGGTTTCCAGGCCGGGGGGGTCTTCAATATCGCCGACGGGGAATTAAGGGGAGGACAGTCCGCGGGGGTGTTCAACCTTTCGACTGGAGAATGCGGTTGGCTGCAGGCGGCCGGTGTTTTCAATATCAATACTGGAACGTTTGCCGGTGCCCAGTTGGGGGGTGTCTTCTCCATCAACAGCGGCTATTTTGCCGGTGCCCAGCTAAGCGGAGTTTTCAATATCAATGAAGGATTCTTTTCGGGCGCTCAAATGGGGGGTGTTTTTACGATCAACCGTGGGTTTCGCGGGTTTCAAGGCGCCGGTGTTGTCAATGTGGCAACGGACCAGGCGCACGGTGTCCAGGCGTCCGGCGTGCTCAATATAGCCGATGGTTTGAACGGAGCACAGTTTGGTGTAATCAACACCGCCGGTGCAGTCAACGGGACGCAGATCGGAGTGGTCAATACGGGCGGCACGGTATCCGGTTTCCAATTGGGGGTGATCAATGTTGCCGGCACCATGAACGGTTTTCCCCTGGGGCTTATCAATATCTCTGAAAACGGACTGATGAGTCTTTCGCTTGTATCCGACCTCAACGGATTCTGGGGACTCGATTTTCAGTCCGGAAAGGTTTTATACACGAGGCTTTCTGCAGGCACACTTGTTCGTTCACTGAACATCGATCCAGTCTACACTTCGTCGGCCGGGTTAGGGCTCCATTTCGACCTTGGTCCGTTTTTTATCGAAGGAGACGGATCGGCAGCCACCACATTTCATGTGTACGGTCATCCGGTCAACGGATACCGGGAGGCGCTCCCCTATCCCGAGTTTCGGATCAAGGGGGGGCTTCTCCTCTTCAACCGGTTCGGTCTGTACGCCGGACTAAAGGCCGTACTCCATGTGGAGGGAATGGTGTACAATGAATACGCACATGCAGGAGTGTCGTACTCTTTCCCTGTGGCGAACAGGCTCTGTACATTTCACCATCAATTTATCTGGGGGGTTACCGTCAATTTTTGACAATTGAGCTTCTTGCAAAATAGGGTTGTGTGGCACTTGCAAAAATTTCAATTACTTATATTGTAAGTATTTAATTTTTACTACCCCCTATAAACGGTGATTTTTGCAAGTGCCTCAATTAAACCTTTTAAAATGGGGGATAGCCGCCGGTCGCTCCCCGAATAGAATACATAATTGTAGTTTATAACCCGGCAAAGGTACATTTCTGTGGCTTTTGTAATGCGCGCCGGATCGCCTCATGGAGCAAAATTCGATCATTACTCTTTTTTTATGCCTTCCAGTGGCTTTATTCTTGATCTTTTCGACCATTTTAACACCGGATTGTGTCGATTTTCCTCAAAAAACAGGCATCTTTTTTCTAAGTGTCTTAACTTGGCACGTTCCTTGTACTTATGAAAGAAGGAGGAATGGACATGTCTATTGCTGAACTTCAAATAGGATTGGATACGGTCTGGGTATTAATCGCCGCTTTTTTAGTGTTTTTCATGCAGGCGGGTTTCGGAATGGTGGAGGCCGGATTTATTCGCGCGAAAAATGCCACGAATATACTCACAAAAAATTTTTTAGATTTTTGTATGGCATCTTTGGCGTTTTTCCTTTTCGGGTACGCTATCATGTTCGGAAGCGGCAACGGGTTTATCGGATTGAAAGGGTTCTTCTTGGTGAACGCCGAAAGCGGGGCCGATGTACCGCTCTTCGCGTTCTGGCTCTTCCAGGCTGCGTTTTGCGGAGCGGCGGCCACCATCGTCGCCGGCGGAATGGCTGAGCGTATGAAATTTCCGGCCTACCTCATCTATTCGTTTCTCATATCGGCACTAATCTATCCGATCGTCGGACACTGGGTATGGGGAGGCGGCCGGCTTTCCTCGTTAGGTTTTGCCGATTTCGCTGGCTCCACAGTGGTCCATACCACAGGAGGGATTGCGGCACTTATCGGTACGGTTATTCTGAAACCACGGACCGGAAAGTATCGGGTGGACGGAACACCGAATATGATTACCGGACACAATATTCCGCTGGCCGCCTTGGGTGTCTTTATCCTCTGGTTCGGTTGGTTCGGTTTTAATCCAGGATCGACTTTGGGAGTAGGCAACGGAGAGCTGATTGCCCGGGTAGCGATTAACACCAATCTTGCCGCCGCGGCGGGTGGAGTGGCCGCCATGGCCGTCATCTGGATGACAACGAAAAAAGCGGACCTCTCCATGGCCATGAACGGAGCTCTGGCCGGACTTGTCGCCATCACCGCACCGTGCGCGTTTGTGGAACCGATTTTCGCCATTATAATCGGCGGTATCGGCGGTATCCTGGTCGTCGGCGGTGCTTCTCTTCTGGACCGGCTGCGTATAGACGATCCGGTGGGTGCCGTTCCCGTCCACGGTTTAAACGGGATTTGGGGAACGATTGCCATCGGACTCTTCGGTAAAGGAAGTCTGGGTTTGGTTTCGGACGGTCTTTTCTATGGGGGCGGATTCAAACTCTTAGGAATTCAAGCCTTAGGCTCGATTACTGTAGTTCTTTTTGTTCTTGTCGCCATGGGTATCATCTTCAAGCTTATCGATCTGACGATCGGTCTAAGGGTGAGCAGAGAGGAAGAGTTGCTTGGTCTGGATATTGGTGAACACGGACTCGAATCCTACTCCGGATTTCAAATTATCAATTAAAGAAAGGTGGTTTCTACTCATGAAAATGATAACGGCGTTGATTCAACCCCAAAAATTAGAGGATGTAAAGAGGGCCCTTTTTGAAGCGGAGGTCCATAAGATGACAGTCACCTCCGCTCACGGATGCGGTCAGCAGAAAGGGTATACGGAAACATTCCGCGGTGTTATATCGGAAATAAACCTTCTTAACAAGATCCGGGTGGATGTGGCGGTAAATGAGGATTTTGTTGAAAGGACGATCGAGGCGATCATCAAGGCGGCGAGGACCGGAAACATAGGGGACGGAAAGATTTTTATAACCGAGCTGCGGGAGTGTATTCGCATCAGGACCGGGGAACGCGGCAACGAGGCGATCGGGTAGCTGCTGACGGTGCCGTTACGGCACGCCGCACAGTGCTTTTCCTCTTCCGGTCGTCATTTATGAGTGCAGTGCGGCAGCCAATCCGGTTTCCGGACCGGGGATATGATTTAAGGCATTGCGATGGATAGCGGCAATTGATAAACCGGCCCCCAATCCGTAACCGGCCATATCGATGATAATCGGTTTTCGGTGTTCCGTCTGTTTCTCCATTAGGAAGCCTTATCGGCCATGGCGGGACCTCCTATTCGTTATTGTGATAGTAGACGTCCCAATCAAGGTAGTTGTAGACGGCCTCATAAATAATATCGGCGCTGTATGTCCTCGCCATTGCCACATGGTGCTCGAAACCGTTTTTGGTCATATACCACAGCAGTTCGCGTAAATTATCGACCTGGGCTACGGCGACACCTCCGTCCATATCGCACGGATCGTCGGTAAAATCTCCTTCCCCGAGGTAGGTCTTAACGGTCCCCGTGTAATCGTCGGTGGAAATTCTGAAGAAGGTCATCGGACCGGCCGCTACTTTCCCTTTGACTGCACCGAAGCATCGTTCTTTGCCCAAAGTATTTCCTAAAATGTCGAGGTTGCTTATTTCGATATCGTTTTGGATAAAACTCTTCGGATAGTTGCTGCAGTGGGTAAGGACGCATTTACTGCGGTCCTTTCCGTAGTTGTTGTTCCAGTCGAGGAGGGCCGACGGTTCTTCGGAAGCGAGAGTCAAGGCGTACATGGAGACGGCGCCGGCTACATCCACTTCGCATGCGAACGGGATCCGCTTCTCCCCCAACATGCTCATGGTGGCGCAGGCGGCACAGCCGTAGTTCTCCTGGATCGAGGTCCAGCACTGAATACAGGCGGCATCTATCTCATTTTTCTCGATCCAATTTCGTACGGCTACCGACAGTTTTACCTGCTTCATGATGTTTTCCTGCTTGATGTAATCGGGTATCGTCCCGTAATCTCTCAGTTCCTCATCGACAGCCTTCACCTCTTTCGCACCGTCGTCGAGTGACTGGGCGGCTGCAATGATCTCCGACAGGTCGACCGGAATCACCGTAATGCCGGAATCCTGCAGCAGTTTTTCACTGGCACGTACCGTCTGAAACGGCGCGGGCCGGGCACCGATCTCCCCGATCCTGGCGCGGGTCAGCCCCTGCACTACCCGGCACACCCTGCCGAAGTGTTCCAGGTCCTCGGTAAACTCTTCACTCTCCACCTCGCACGTATGGTTTGTGGTCTCGGTAAACGGCATGGCGTATTGATACAGGTTGTTGCATACGGACAGTTTACCGCAGAAGGCGTCCCGGCGGTTATTCACATCGACCTTATCCAGGTGATCATCTGCCGCGTGGACTAAAATCGGCAGGTTGAGTTGGGCCGGCTGCAGTGTATTGACCACACCAATCTCATCACCGAAGTTCGGCAGAGAGATTATTATTCCGTCTAAATCGTACCTGTGTTCATTGAACAATTTTGCGCATTTCTTCGCGTCCTCGACCGTCTCTATCGCGCCGGTGGGAGTTGCCCCTTCAGGCAGAATGACCGCCTCGATATCCATCTTTTTTAGTTTCTCGAGCAGTTTTCTCCTCCCTTCCTTTGAAAGCTGAGAGTTGAAAAAGCCCCGGGTCCCTACAATGACACCGAATGTCGTCTTTTTATCTATGATCATGATCGTTCTCCTTCAAGCAAAGGTATAGTTTTCCACATTCAATAATAGTATGGACCGACCGCATTTGCATATACAAACATGACGCTTTTGAAATACCTTAGGGCCGCTTTTTTGAAAGCAGCTCAGGTAAGCTGTCGATCGCATATTTGGTTCGGGGCCTCAGTTGACTGTAATCGACCCCGGGGCATAGTCCGTGCAATCGATTCGTTTCGTAGAGCGTTAGTCATTCTTTTTTTCCTGCCCCGCGATGGCTTGTGCCACAGCGCGCTTCCAGCCGTGCAGGTTCTTTATCCGGATATCCTCAGCCATCGAAGGAGTGTACTTTTTCTGTTCGCGCCATAGACCGGTGAGAGTGGTTCGATCGGCCCATAGGCCCTCACGGACCCCTCCCAAGTAGGCGGCTCCCAGTGCGGAGATCTCTTCGATCGACGAAACGCGGATTGGACTCTCGAGTATGTCGGCTTGGAACTGCATGAGGAACCTATTTCTCGTGGGCCCGCCGTCAACACGAAGATCGACCATCGATACCTGGGGCGCACCGGTCATTCGTTCCACAACATCGTACACCTGGTAGGCGATCGATTCCAAACCTGCCCTGACGATATGGCTGCGTCCGGCAGCCCGGGAAAGGCCCGTAATCAGAGCGGAAAGACCGTGCTCCCAATACGGTGCCCCCAGTCCGGCGAAGGCGGGAACGAGGTAGACCCCGCCGTTTGTCTCGAGTGATGCCGCGGCCTTCTCCGCCTCTTCCATGTCGGAGAAGAGCCCGACTTCATCCGCCATCCACCGAATGGTATCGCCTGTGGAGTGTATGTTTCCCTCAAAGACGTAGGTAACCTCGGCATCAAACCCCCAGCCGATCGACAGCACAATGCCTTCCGGCGGATCGAGAGGTTTACCGCCGATGTTCATCATGATTGAGGAGCCCGTGCCGTAGGTCGTTTTGGCGGTCCCGCTTTGGAAACAGCACTGACCGAAGAGTGCGGCGTGTGAGTCCCCTGCCACTCCCGAAATAGGGACGGACCTGGAGGTCCCGGGAAGGGCGGTCTCGCCGAAACGGGAATTTGACGGTCTCGGTTCGGGGAAAATAAAATCGGGCACCAGGAATATCTCTTTCAGCTCCTCATCGAATGCAAGCGTGTGGATGTTGAAGAGCATCGTACGGCAGGCGTTGGAATAATCGGTGGCATGGACTTTTCCGCCGGTAAAGTTCCAGATAAGCCACGAATCGATGGTGCCGCAAAGAACACGTCCTTCACGGGCGGCCTGTGCCACTACGGGTCTGTTCTTGACGAGCCAGGCAAGTTTTCCCGCGGAGAAGTAGGTGTCGATAAGAAGGCCGGTCTTTGACCGGATAATCGGCCCCTTTCCGGCCTCTTTCAGTGATTCACAGAATTCGGTTGCCCGCTGGTCCTGCCACACGAAGGCGTTATAGACCGGTTTGCCGGTTTCTCCGTCCCACGCAACGACAGTTTCTCTCTGATTGGTTATTGCAAGCGCTGCAATGTCTGAAGCAGCTGCGGAGGATTTCTCTATTACCAACTCCATTGCTTTTCGGCTGTTTGCTAGAATTTCCATCGGATCGTGTTCCACCCACCCCGGCCGGGGATAGTACTGTCTGTGCTCTATAGTGACCCGGTGTTTTACCATGCTGTTTTCATCGAAGAGAATGGCCTTTGTTCCTGATGTGCTTTGATCGATAGCAAGAATGCAGTTATTTTTCATGGACACTCTCCTTTCCCGCTACAATTGAGAGGACCTTTTCCGCGATCTTTTCTCCCGTCAAACCGTAATACTCAAACAGCTCTTTCGAACTTCCCGCCGGAGCGAATTCGTCCGGAAAACCCAGACGCACCACACGGGCAGGCGATTCGGCTGCGGTGATTTCAGCCACCGCTCCGCCGAGTCCGCCGTTGATGCTGTGCTCTTCTACGGTAACGATGGTTCCGGTCTCTCGGCCCGCGTCGATGATCGCCTGCCTGTCGATCGGTTTTACCGTATGCATATCCAAGACCCGGGCTTCGATCCCCTCCGAAAGCAGTTTCTCAGCGGCGTCGGCGCAGTGCGCAACGGTCTCGCCGGTCCCGATCAAGGTACAGTCTGTTCCCTCCCGGAGTCTGTTCGCCTTGCCGAATTGGAAAATCCCCTGCTGCCGGGCGGCCGGCGCCGACGGATTGGTATTCCGCGTTTCACCCGGCCGGTACGGCTGTTCGTAGTAGACAGCGGGAACCGGATTCCTGCCGAAACGTACATAGACAGGTCCTTCGTAGCCGGCCAAAAAGCGGGTAATCGCCTCGGTCTGCACATTATCGCAGGGAAGGATGACGGCTATTCCGGGAACGGCCCTGAACAGGGCGATGTCGTGAAGAGAGTGGTGCGTGCTGCCCAAGGCCCCGTAACCGACACCTCCGCTGACACCGATTATCTTCACGTTCGCGCCGGCGTAGGCGGCATCGTTTTTGATCTGTTCTACCGCGCGGGAAGAGTAAAAGCATGCCGGTCCGCAGACAAACGCTTTCCTGCCGCTGAGGGCAATGCCGGCCCCTATGCCGACGGCGTTCTGCTCGGCAATTCCGATTTCCACGAACCGGTCGGGGAAAGCCGCCTCGAAATCTTTAAGAGTAACTGAGCCCTTCGCGTCGGAGGTGATTGCGTATAGTGCCGCGTCCGACTGAGCGAGTTCGGTCAACGTCCGGGTGAAGATATGCCTGCAGGCCTTTTCGGGAATTTTGTTCATTGCATCGCCTCCCGGTAATTCGCTTTGATCTCCTCAACGGCTTGATCGAGCTGTTCCGCGGTCGGCACCTTATGGTGCCATCCCGCCTGGTTTTCTATAAACGAAATCCCTTTTCCTTTGGTGGTGTGAGCGATGATGAGCCGCGGCCGCCGAGTTTTACCTTCTTTCGATGATGATCGGGTGTTCTGCCGCGAAAAAGTGTGTAGTAAAGCATTCATATCGTTTCCGTCCGTTTCATTGACCTGCCATCCGAAACTCCTCCATTTGTCGGGGAGTGATGAGCTTCGCATCACCTCATCAACACGGCCGCTAATTTGCAGCCGATTGTAATCGATGATCGCCGTTATATTGTTCAAGTGATAATGGGCGGCGGCCATTGCAGCTTCCCACACGCTGCCTTCGGCAAGTTCCCCGTCGCCTAAGAGGACATAGACGGAATAGGGCAGCTGCTCCCGCTTCCCGACAAGGGCCATCCCCACTCCCACCGACAGACCGTGGCCTAGAGCGCCCGAGGGTACTTCTACCCCGGGAACTTTCATCGTAGGATGGCCGTAGAGCCGGGTATCGAACCTGCCGTAGGTATCCAATTCCTCTTTCGGAAAATAGCCGGCTTCAGCGAGTACTACATAGAGCGCTTCCACGCTATGCCCTTTACTCATGATGAAACGGTCTCGATCGGGATGGTCCGGTTGTAAAGGATCGTATTTCATGACGGAAAAGTAGAGAGCGATCAGTATATCGATTGAGGAGAGAGACCCGCCGGTATGTCCGCTCCCCCCCCGATAAATCATTGTAAGCAGCCGTATTCGCAGGTCTCGCTGCATATCTAGTAATTCTTTCTCTGTTCTTTTTTGAATTGTCATGTAAAATTCTCCGCGATGTTGTCGGGACGAACACTTCCCTTTCCGTCTTTTCTCGATTAATTTCAGTATAACCGACAAAAAGAAAAATGTCAAAAGATTTTTAATTATTTTTATTTTCGTATTAATGCGTATAGTTACGTTTTAATTACTTTTATTCCCATCTCTTCAATTT
>CAZJBZ010000106.1:3317-12893 GCA_964543975.1 uncultured Spirochaetales bacterium | reverse complement strand
AAAGCTATCTAGGTCCACACGAAGTAATCGATTCCCGGGAAGATATCATCACTATAGGCCGCTTTCTAGGGAGAACGACCGAAGACGGTTTTTTTGTTCGTTCATATAACGACAAATACACTGTTATTCATGCGGTTAATCCGTCAATGAATAAGCGTTTCGACGCGGACATCTTTATACTACACGAAACCGCACTTGTCGATCATATTCGTAATCTTCGCTGGATTATTTATGGATATTTAAATGAATATTACGACTATTCAACAGAGGACGCGCGGCTTATTTCTGAGTTTGTAACCTATTACAACGCCGTATTCAGAAAGGATATGGGGTACATTGTAGAAAAATATAAGCAGGTTGTTATAGAAAATATTGATCCTGAAAAGGTGGGTTTATCCAAAAGCTACAAAGAGTGGGCAGGTGGTTCTATGATGCTTATACCACTCACGGAAAAGGCGGAGAAACGAGCTTTCGGTTCTCTCAATTCAGATGAATTATCCGAGGATAAAGTCATAGAAGATTTGCGGGAGCAGGAAGATAAAGGGATTGAACCGAGAAAGAATATTGTTGAGTTGAAAGAACGAGAAATTGAAGCGGAACGGAGTGAGATCGAAGAAGAAAAACAGGAGATAGCGGAGGAAGATCGGGAATTACAGGTTAGAAAGGAACAGCTTGAAGAAAGGAAACAAGAGGTAGAGGAGAGGGAGGAAGAATTAGCCCTCTTGGAAAGCACATCGGCCCCGGAGACTCCGTGGGAAGAAACTGAAGAAACACAGGCACCCACTGCTCCTGGAGAAAACGAAGAACCTCGGAAAACCGGACCCGAACCTGAGCAGAGTACGGAATCATCACAATCGGCCGTTGAAGAGACCGCACAAGAATCCGCGCCCCAAACCTCGGAACCACCCCCACAAGAACCTGTAGAGGAGGAGCAGACCAATCAGCAACGTTCACAACAGCAGGAGACTGAGGCTGAAGAAGAAGACATTCAGGTAGTACGGGCCGAAATTCAGCGGGAACGTGAAGAACTTGCCCAAGAAGAAGAGGAGATACAACAGCAAGAAACTGCATTGGAGCAACGGAAGGAAAGAGTGGCCGAACGTGAGGAGAAGCAGGAGGAAAGGGAAGAGCAGATGAGGGAGGAGAGGGAAGAAATCGCCCGGGACCAGCAAGAATTGATTACCGAGGAAACGACAGGAACAGGAGAAACCACTGCAACAGCGGAAACTGTTCCTGAAAGGGACACTTTTCCGTTCATCATTTTCTCTTCGCAGGGGGATTCGCTCTACGGCAGCTACGTGTATGCTGATAAGAACAGCGGAGAAAGAGTTGCTACATCATCATTCACGACAATTATGACAAAACAGGTAGTTTCAGCAGGTGATTTCTTTCTTGCGATTGCCGAAAACGGTCCTGAATATAATCTCATCCAGCTGGATAAGGAGTCGCTCTCTCCGGTTTTAGCCGGAGAAGAAATTGTTTATAAGGACGGATATCTCCTTGTTGAAGAAGACGCAATCTTTACACCGGTACAAAAGGGTCGAGGTTGGGTGTTAGGCAGGTTCAATCAAGATCTGGTATTATCGCACTCCTCCGAGGAACCTATCGCGCCCTATTCGATGCTTTTATATTCGGAAGGTACGATTTTCGCCCAAGATAGTTCAGGGAAAATAGTCGCATTCAATGCGGAAGATCTCTCCCGTAAGCAGTAGCGCCATAACCGTTAATAGAGACAAATCGTATTGTCCGGTGAGCCTCTTGCAAAACCACAATTGCATGCGGTATAAGTATTTACATTTTTCAGTACTGTTAAATTCGTTCTTTTTGCAATTACCTCCGGTGTCTGGAGAGTTCCCGTTACGAATGAATTCTGAATAGACGCTTTAGAAAAGCTATAACCGCTCTCCAAATTCTTACGGGTAAAGGAGGGTGGCGCAGTCGGTCGATGCGACTAAATCCTTCGGCAAGTTCATCAGGAGTCAAATTCCTGCGATGAAGATTTTCTTCAATTTCCAGTTCCAGTTTCTCAAGCTCTCCTTCATGTGTAACAATCGATGCCGGAATTGAGCTCCAGCCTAACCGTTTTACAGCCTCCAGCCGACGTTCGCCCGCGATCAATTCGTTCTTTTCATTCAGGACGATAGGATTCATAAGGCCGTAGCTGCGTATGCTTTTCATCAAAGAATCCAATTCACCTAAGTTTTTACGGATCCTTTTCTTTACGATTATACTCTCGATATTAACATTTTTACTGGTCACCATTGGGCCTCTTGAGTAAGTAGAAATGGCTATCGCCACATTGGTTAATCCAAAAGTGGATTTGAAACTTCAGACCGTGATTCGGAAGATCCGGTCATTCTTTCCAATTCGAGGTTCAATTCTATATCGTCCATCAAATTTCTTTCAATATCCGGAAATTCAAAATCATCGAGTGGGACGGACTCAGTAATAACGGTTTTACGTAGATTCGCAATCAGTTGTTGGTCCCGCTCATCTTCAAAATCACAAATTGTGCATAATGTTGTCGGTTCTGTTCCTTCAAGGAAAATCTCGTCCATTGTATCGGAACAATCTGAGGTAGGGAGCATGCCCGATTTGGCGCAAACAGTCACTTCCCGTAAACCTGTTTCTGGTTTATTGAACTCTCTTGCCGGGAGGTCCTGGTGGATGGTTTTCATGTATTGCGCCCATATTGGACCGGCGGCGGTCGCCCCCGTTTGATTAATCCCGAGACTGTTGCCCGGAACATCGAAACCAAACCAGACTGCGGTGGTCAGATAGGGAGAGAAACCGACTGTCCAGGCGTCCGACCAATTTTGGGTGGTCCCGGTTTTTCCGGCCATCGGCATGTCGTCGAACCCGCCTACATTTCTCCTCCTATTGGCGAGGGTGCCGAACTCCACGGTACTCCGAAGCAGGTCAACCATGATGTAAGCTTCCTGGGGGCTCAATATTTGAAGGTTTTCACCTTGTTTCTTCTGTTCGGCACGCAGCTCTTTTTCAGGTTCCAGGATGATGTTACCTTTTCTATCTTCAATATAACGGATGGCGAGAGGGGTAACCTCTTTTCCTTCATTGACAAAGGTTGAAAATGCTTTGGCCATCTGAATTGGAGCAACGCTGATAATTCCTAAGCCCAAAGGATATTTACGGGGAAACGTCTTTTCTATTCTTTGGGGACCGTTAATTCCGAGTAACCGTGAGGCCCGTTCAATGGCGGCATCGAAACCGATTCCGTCCAGCACCTGAATCGAAGGCACATTCATTGATTTGGCCAGCGCGTAACGAAGGGTAACCGGTCCCTTCCATTCACCCATATAGTTTACAGGAGTATATTCGGATCCGTCATCATTCCAGAAGATGACGGGAGCATCATAGATGAGTGTCGCGGGAGTAAACTGCCGCGAGGAAATTGCCGCTGAATAGTAGAGCGGCTTGAATGATGATCCCGGTTGGACCGTAGCCTGAACGGCCCGGTTAAACTTTTTCGTCTGGAAATCACTTCCCCCGATCATAGCTAAGACATGACCGGTTTTATTTTCCAGCGTTAGTAAAGCTCCCTCGACCGTCGTTCTTTTCGATTTCTCTTTTTCTTGTCTGTATACGATGTTGGAAATGAGATTAAGTTCCTTTGAATTAAACATGAGTGAGAGAACGTTGAGTGTGGGGTTTATATCGTTGAGAAAGATGTCTTTCGCGGCTTTTGCTTTTTTCGCTTCAACGGCCCGTATATCGCTCATATCGAAACTTAATGAGAGAAGATCGATTATCGGGACAAACTTTTCATCGACATAGTCGAGCCGTTGATCGGTATTGGAACGATACGTCGTGTTGATGTGATATAAACCTTTATTCATTAATTCGCGCGCCTCTCTCTGATAATCTAAATCGAGTGTTGTATGAATGATAAATCCATCGCGATTTATATCAAGCGAGCCGTAGAGCATATCCTCCAGTTGGATTCGAACATACTCGCTGAAATAGGGTGCCTTACTGGTGTTGGTAAAATATGCCGTGGTAGTATTTGATCGTGTAAAGTCATATCTTTCCCAGTATTGTTGAAACGATCTGCGTGCCTCGTCCCGAGTGGCGTAACCTTTCTCTACCATTTGATCGAGGACAACAGATTGCATGGTCTTTGCGTTGTTCGGATGGTTAATGGGCGAATATCTCGCGGGGCTTGAAAACTGGAGAACCAAAAGGGCCGCCTCGGCGAGGGTAATCTCCCTGGCGGAATGACCGAAATAGAACTGTGAAGCCGCTTCTACACCGTAGGAGTTATGACCCAAATACTCTTCATTCATGTACATTTCGAGTATCTGATCTTTAGTAAGTGTTCGTTCCAGTTGAAAGGCGTACCAAAGTTCAATCAATTTTCTTCGTATCGAAATTTCGGTCCGATCAGCATAGTGGCGTCCGGCTACCTGCTGGGTAATGGTACTTGCCCCTGAGAAATATTTTCCGGTCAGGTTATACCAACCGGCACCTATGGTCCGTTTCAAGTTAAAACCGTTATGCTCATAGAAGTTCTCATCTTCACGAGTAATGATCGCGTAAATGAGATGTTTCGGAAGTTCTTCCACTCTTACAATGTCCCGCTTTTCTTCAGCGAAAATCTCGGTAATAAGATTTCCGTTTCTATCGAGCATTTGGGAAGGAAGAGCCGGTTGATATTCGCCGATCTGTTCGGAGTTTTCAATGTTGATGAAGGAAGCTAACGCCAGACCGACACCGGCGCCGATACAAATAGTGAGAAACAGTGCCAGGCCGAAGAGTATCTTAATAAAAAATTTCCGTGATACATTGATCTGCATACGATTAGGGTATGGACAGGAACCTTTTTTGTCAAGATTTAAATATGGGAACGTGCACCTGCTTATAAAAAAAAGGAGGCCGGTCCATAAGAACCGGCCTGCCAGTGTGCCGGTAATAATACAGTAAACTGGGAGGGGAACTATATTTAGTTACCGACACGTTAATTATCGTCTGTTTTGGTAAAATCTTTAGTCCGCGCTTTGTTTCTCTCTACAATTTACCTCTCTTTTATCATTAGATCAAGCATGAGTGAGACAATATACGATTTTCCTTTTTTTGCGGTAAATCTCTCGCTTAGACTATAATTTCCAACCTGTATGGTGATCGTGTGTTCTCCTTCCGAGACCTCGATTCTTTCACCCGAAAGCGGCTTAATTCTATTGCCGTCAAGATAAGTGGTTGAATTTTCCGGTGCTTCAATTATTACCTGAGGCGCGGACCGTTCCAGTTGAAGGTTAAGATTATAAACCTCACCTTTTTTGAGTGAAAATGAAGTTGTTTTCGGGGAAAATATATCCGATTGTATCTCAACATGATGGACGCCGGATGCAAGGATATAGTCTGTAACAGGATACTCAACTCTCTTATTGTCTATATAGAGTTCAATGTGCTCTGAAATTTCTCTCTCCTCCGCGGCACCACCGGATAAATGGATATTTAACGCGCCCTTATCTTCAAGTTGAGGAAATACTTCCACCTGCAGCGGTTTAGCGTAGAGTGAGTCCGGGACACCTTTCATAACCGGTAATATCGTAATCATAATCGGGAAATCATCGGGGGAAAGAGCGAAGGGTAGCAGAAACGTGTCAGGTGATGTCGTTTTTTCGGCAGTATCGTGCAGCGGAATTTGGAAAAAGGTTTGTATACGAGAAGGGAGCACTTTTACGAAGGCCGCTTCCCCTTTATATGATTTATTCTCTAGTGTGGGAAGCGGGGCGACATGCGTAAAGATATTGAGAGCAAAACTGTTCCTGTATTCAAGAATTTCCGAAGATTGTTTCACCTTGATCTCTATTGAATTAAGAAAACGGGACTGGTCGGTTAGTGTTAAGGCGGCCAATTCCTCGATCTGCAGGCCAAATCGGGATTGAGTCCGCGCGTCCACAGTGATGATTTCTTTGACCGGGCCGTAGATGGAATCGGCCCGGGTCTGTAGAGTAGTAATTGAAATAAATGAAAAAGAGATGAGTAAAACTGCCAATGCTTTTTTCATCTTCCTTCCTTATGTAAAAGAGGAACCGGATCTACCGGTCTCCCATTCTTTCTAATCTCAAAATGGAGATGAGGTCCTGTTGATAATCCTGAATTACCCAGTGTACCGATAATCATACCCGAATTGAGAGGTTGATTCAACTCGACAAAAATTTTTTCAAGATGTCCATAAAATGTTTGGTAATTGTTTCCATGATCGATGACGACATAAAAACCGAATAGTTGGTCAAAACCCAATTCAGAAACATAACCGGCTTTTGACGAGGTAACGTTTGTTCCCTTCCGGGCCACGATATCGATGCCGGAATGAAACAGCGGTACCCCTGAGAAGGGGCTGGTACGGGTCCCAAAGAAAGAAGAAACTTCACCGTTTTCGACGGGCAGATGAAAGGTAATACGTAAAAAGTAGCTCATTTCGCGACTATTGAAGTGTTCACCCGGATAGAATCGAAATTGCACTGGAGTGACATTTTTCTCATCGGTAATAGAAACCGGAAGAAAGGACTGCATTCGTTTTTGACGATGTAGTATGGACTCAAGACCGTTTGTAGTGGTTTCAGGTACAAAAAGACCGGGTAAATTGCATAGTAAAAGAGTGGTTTTAGGCGGGATTGTGCCGGAATGTTCCATGCCGTTCAAAGTAGCGATTGTTTCATACGGAAGATTTACTTTCGATGCTAAAGCAAATAGAGTCATTTCCTGTTTTGTCCGATAACGAAAAAACTGGAGCATGGGGATCTTATCACCGGCGGCAGAGCGTTCGTAATAAAGACCGATGTCCTGGACCAATTGATTGTAGACGGCATCGTTTCGGTTTAGGGCCCGGATTATTGGATAATCGGCGTGGACAATATCTATCGGAGAGAGAGAGAAGAGGAGTGTGATAACAGTTATTTTGATGGCGGTACGAAATTTATCGGGAGTGTGAATGCGTCCGCTTTTTACCATACAATAAATATCCAACGACAAAGAGCAGAACAATTGTCCCGGGGACCGCCGCGGCGAGAACATTACTTATATAAAGAAGAGCAACAATGTAAATTCCAACAAGCAGAAGAATGATTTTGAATAGTGTTTTGATAACTGAGACAAAAATCTTTTTTATAACTTTTTGTTCGCCCATTTTTCGTCTCTTTTCAACTGTCTTCTTTACGCGGAAAACTATCGCGGCCGCTGTTGTTCCGGCAATAAAGATAAGAACAAAAACGGTATAGACATTTGTCGCGTTGGTCGCGAAGTACCAAAAGGGGGTGACAATGAGTATGCTGGTTCCCGCAATGCCCCCGATTATGACGAAAAAGAGAAGAATTTGTTTTATTACGCGAGCATAACCTGCGAGAATGTTTTTACCTGTTTTGATAAGACCATTTTTATGTTCCATTTCTTTTGTTCTACTCTTCTTCATTAGTATCGGTTGCTTCATCGACTAATTGAGAAAGGATATCCTGATAATCCTTCCGTTCTTTGGACAATTCCAGTTCCTCAGTAACATTGATGAGAAGATGAAGTAATTTAATTACTTGATTCCGCATATTGATCGTCAGATAAACGTGGTACGACTTATCAAAATGTTGGTACGCGGATTCAAGTTTTCCCGTTTTTTGATAAATGAGGCCTAATGCCAAAAGATCTTTTGCTATCCCGATGCTGTTTTCGACCTTTTTATCCGCTTCCAATGCTTTTCGAGCGTAATCGATAGCTTGTTCATACTCACCTTGTTGAGAAAAAACGGAAGCCAGAGCGTAATAGTTGCCTGCAATTTCTTGTACCCGTTTTGTTTTTTCATTGAGGATGAGCGCGTCCCGAATATATTTTTCAGCTTGTTCGAAGTTTTTCAGATGTTTATATGCTTGGCCGATATTATGGTAAAGAACAGCTATCTTTTTTTCATCGATTGCTTCGAGGGGACGGTCCAACGCGCTTTGAAACAGTTCGAGCGCCTTCTCCGAGTTTCCCTGCCTGAGATAGATCTCCCCGATATTAATCTCACATTGTGCCAGCAGATTGGTGTCGTTCAGCCGTAAGGCCAGAGCATATGCATCATTATACGCGTTCAAAGCCGATTTGTACCGATTTACAACTGCGAAAACTTTTCCTATGTCGTTGTAGGATTTTGCTATACCCTCTTCGTTATCTACCGATATGTTTTTTTGGAGGGCTAAAGTGTAGTAGTCGAGCGCTTTCTTATACTCAGCTTGGTTGAAGTAGGTATTTGCGGTCGTCGTATAATCGGCCGCTTGATTTTTAATTGTCGCGTCCGATGTTTTTTCTTTTTCCTTTTTGGGCAGGGTAGAACAAGAGACAATAAGTGCAACTATACAGATGAAGAGCGCGAGAATCTGTTTCCTCATCAGAACTCCTCGTCTCGATAACTTTGAAAAGTGGAAGGTTGTTTCTTCTGCTCAGGGATTCCCCCCTTGATTAGTGGATTGTTTTTTATTCCTTCCAAGACGTCTCTACCCTTATCCAGAGTGACTTTGCTTTTATCGATAACGGAAGAAATATCGGGTGATTTGTTGTTAATGAAACCTGAAAACTCTTCAAGCTGCTTTGTGGTACTCTTCACGCTGTCCAAAATAGCGTCAATCTGGTTATAAAGGGCGTTGTCGTCGTCGAGCAGAGTGGCGATGCTTCCTTTCGGATCGAGTACTTTCGGAACGATGCCTGTCGGATCACGAAACGCCTGCGTCGTCTGCTCCACGTTTGCGGATATGGCATTAAGCCGGGTCAGCAGTTGATCGATTTGACGTGAAGCTTGATTGATCGTTCCGGTTGTGTCCTCAATCATTTTATTAAGTTTTATTGTCAATTCATCGGCTTGAATGAGGATATCCCCAAGAGGACCTTGGTTATTCCCTTCGACGGTTTCATTCACCGATTGCACCAATTCGTTAACATTTAAAAGAGTTTTGTTCAGGTTTTCCAGTATAGGTTCTACTTTATCGAGAAGGCCGGTAATCAGATCATCCTTTTCAGGTATTGCTACTAAATCCTGCTCAACCAGTTTTTTCCCTTCAGGAAGATCGAGAGACGGAATAAATGAATATTCGGGCACCGCTCCTCCGTCGGATTTCCCGGGGTGAAATACCAATTGATTGCCGCCTAATCCAAGGGGACTCGATGAAAGCTGAACTACCGAGTTCGGTTTTACTTTTGAATAATAGGTATCAAATATATAGAAAGTAACTTCCACTTCGTTTTCTTTGTTAAGGGATATTTTATCCACCTTTCCTATTTCAAAGCCTTTTAATGTTATTGACATACCGGTTTTAAGCCCCTGTCCGGAGACAAATCGACTTTGAAAAAAGTAATCCTTGGCAAACCATCGTTGATTGGCTCCCATAAGGATAAGAATTGCAGCGACGGCTAAAAGAGCTATGAGAACAAAAACACCTACAATTTGTTCTGCAAAACGAATCCTGAATTTCATTTTTTTTAGTCTAGTCCTTTTTTTATTAGTCTGTCAATTGAGGCAATTACCTCCATTATTCATCCGATTGAAGAAGATCCAGGATGTCGGTGTCGTATGTCGAGGCCCTGCTTAAGACA
>CAZJBZ010000106.1:0-3307 GCA_964543975.1 uncultured Spirochaetales bacterium | reverse complement strand
AGTAAGGATAGCTATAACTTCCTTGTTTTTTGTCTCTACAACTTTTTCCAGTTTACCCTGCTCTAAAAACGCGCCCCGTTTCATAATAAAGAGATAATCAGCTACCATTGAGGCAAGTTCAGGATCGTGAGTAGAAATGAGAACTGTTTTGTTATTCTGTTTCAATTCTCGGATGAGTTTTACAACCCGATCATAACTGTCTCTGTCCAGTGCCGATGTGGGGTCATCCATGAATACTGTCGAAGGATCATTTATTATTGCTCGCGCTATTGAAACAACTTTTTTTTCACCCGAAGAAAGCTGAGAGGGCCGGAGAGTTAATTCATCCTTATATCCTGTACGTCGAACGATATCTTCGACCCGACGCTTGATCTCTTCTTGTGAAATATGATGAAAGTGGGTTTCCAATGGAAGACTCAAATTTTGAAAGACGCTTTTATTGGCCCAGAGTGCCGCGTCTTGGAAGGCAAAACCATGAGATTTTCTCAATTCAATCAGGTCGTAATCCGATATTTTGGAGACGTTTTTCCCTTCGAAGTAGACTTCTCCCCGGTCCGGCGGTATTATTCCGGAGGCAATTTTAAGGAGTGTACTTTTCCCGCATCCGGCAGGTCCCATGATTACCGATACAACTTTTCTGGGAAAAGAGACGGAGAGAGATTCGAAAATGAGAACATTTCCGCGAGAAAAATCAACATTTTCGATCCGTATTACTTCCTCAGTCACGATTTTCTCAAATATAATAAATCAAAGTAATTATTGCGTTAGCCACAATACACAGGATAAAACATTGCACAACAGATTTTATTACGAATTGTGGGATTTCGGTCGATGATTGCTCGACGCGAAACCCATTGTAGGTTGCCACAACGGAAATAATAATTCCGAACACCAAACTTTTTACTATTGAAGAGAGAATATCGGCGGTCCGTAGATGAAGGAGTAAATTATGAAAATATTCCTCGATTGGAATGGGACTGATCAATTGAGTAATAAAAAACGAGCCGATAAGTCCGAAGAGGTTGAAGTAGATGTTGAGGAGAATGATGGAAATAGTGACACCTAAAAACCGAGGAACAACCAGGTAAGAAATCGGATTAATCCCCACCGAAACATACGCTTCTATTTCATGAGAAACCACCATATTCCCCAGTTCTGTCGCGATAGCCGTTCCTGAACGTGCGATGATTATAAAAGCGGTCAAAATGGGACCTAATTCCCGCGTAATAACGGTAATAAGGATGGAATAGATCAAATCACCCTGGCCGAATTGGGGCAGGAGACTAACGCCTTGGATTATGAGTACGGCACCTAAAGAGAGGCTTAGAATGGCGATAACGGAAACTGCTTCAAAACCGGTGAACAGTATTTGCATCACCAGTACCCGGAATCCCACCTGTTTTCTTCTGAAAAAGAATGCGGTTTCCTTTATTACCTCGAAGAAAAAACCGGATGCATAGAAGAACTCTTTAATTCCGTTGATGGCCCATCGACCGAGTCCGGATAGTATACCTGCTCTTTGCACAATAGTGATGATAGCCTAAAAAACGGCACACTTCAATCGTTATTTTATATAAGGGTATATTTTCAATTTCTTTTATTCTAAAAAAAGCCGATACTAAAGAGAGAGCTCAATGTTGACAGTCTATAAATGAAACAATACACTTTTTATAGTGTGCCACTGATGACTGTGTTAGGAGAGGCTGTTAGTGTTGATTGATAGATGGTTCAACAGGGGGATATATGTCACCGAAAGCGGTACAATATAAGGCAAACTCCATTATCTATTTTAACGGCGACACTTCTGAAAAAATATATATACTCAAATCGGGGAAGGTCAGTCTCAAAACAAACGATATTGAAACGGGACAGGAGATACAGGACATGATTCAAACCGGTGAGTTTTTTGGAGTCCGCTCCGCTCTCGGCAAATATCCCAGGGAAGAAACGGCGATAGTTCTCGCACAGTCGCAGGTAATCGTTTTTTCGGTACCGGAATTCGAGCAGCTGGCGTCAAAAAACACCAGAATTATTATGAAGATGTTGAAGGTTTTTTCCAATCAGCTGAGAAGGATCCACAAAAAAGTACAGAATCTTCTCTCGGTAGGAGAACAGAGCATTAATCCTGAAACAGGACTGTTTCAAACCGGAGAGTATTTTTTAAAAGCAAAAAAGTACAATCAAGCAGTATACGCGTTTAGGCGGTATCTCACCTACTATCCTTCGGGACAATACGCGGATGCGGCCTCAAAATATCTTCAACAGTCGGAATCGGCTTCTCAGAACCAAGGGCCTCGTCCCGCGAGTTCCCAACAAACTTCGTCAACTATATCAGACGGATCACAACTCTCCAACGTGGCAAAAACGTATTACAACGGGGTTAGTCTTTTCAGCCAGCAAAAATACAGCGAAGCGCTGAAGGAGTTTGAAAAGATTATCTCAAACGGAGATGATGAAGAATATAAAGCGAAGTCGTTATTTGAATTGGGAAGATGTCTTTATTCCTTGGAAGAGTATGATAAATGCATTAGACATTTTACATCGATGATCCAGCAGTATCCGAAACATCCTGATCTTCTTGACGCCCTCTTTTACGTCGGCAACTGTTACGAGAAAAAAGAGGTAAACGAGAGAGCGGTCGGTTTTTATAAAAAAATACTTACCATGGCATCGGACGATACAACCGTCCACAATAAAGCAAAGAAGGCGATAAGGAATATCGAGGGGAAATAGTATGGCTCTTGATTTGAAAATGTTCGAACGTTTCGCGGTCACCTTTCAGGAGGGGGACATCATCTTTTGTGAGCATGAGCCCGGCGATACATTTTATCTTATTCAGAGTGGCAGTGTTGCCATTATTCGAATCCTCGGTGATATTGAAAAAACATTGGATATCCTTCATCCCGGTGAAATTTTCGGAGAGATGGCGATCCTCGAAGAGGCACCCCGTTCCGCGACAGCAGTTGCTCATGAGAAAATTAAGGCGTTAGAGTTTAACAGGGAGAATTTTGAAGTTCTGATGATGGGAAATCCGCAAATTGCATTGAAACTTTTAAAACTTTTTACTAAGCGCATCTACGATCAAAAACGACGATTCATGATCGTGACCCTCGATGATGATCAGGCCAAAGTTGCCGATGTTTTTGTCATGCTCTCGGAAACACAGGCTACACCTAATGAAGACGAGACCGATGAAAGAACGTTTCAGACTTCAGTCGATGATATAGCCCACTGGGCCGGTATGTCTGTTGACAAATGCAGGCAGGTGATCAACCATTTCGTCTCTCAGCGACGTATCGAGTTATTT
>CAZJBZ010000105.1:10341-13090 GCA_964543975.1 uncultured Spirochaetales bacterium | reverse complement strand
GCAGGTACAGCCGTATTTGCGGCCGGCCAGCAGGAATCTGGTGCTGCAGGTGAAAAAACCGAAATTAGTCACTGGAGTTCGCAATGGACAACACCGGAGATGGAAGCGTATCTCAACAATTTTGAAAGCGAATATCCTCAGTACAAGCTGATGTTTACTAGTTACGATTCTCAAGACTATAAAACCCAAATTCGTTTGGCGGTTGCCGGTGGTAACGCGCCGGATGTGTACCAATCGAACGCAGGTTTTACTTTTTGGGAGTTTGTCGATCGCGGTGCAGCAATGGACCTGACCGACATTGCGAAGGATCGCGGCTGGTACGATCGTTCGTATGATGAGTTTTTTGAAACTAATACCGATGAAAACGGACGACTCTACGGTATGCCTTTCTCCGGTCTCTACATGTGGCAGGTCTACTTTACGAACAACGACTTTTTCAAAGAGTCAGGACTGACCTATCCGGAAACAGTCGATGATATGGTTGCTACCGCTCCAAAGATTAAAGGTGCAGGTATGCAGCCTGTTGCGTGGGGTAATAAGGACGGATGGCCTTCAATACTTATGTTCGGAGATTTTATTCTGCAATTATCCGATCCGGGTGTTGTTGACGAGTTGAACAGCGGCGAACTGAAATGGACCGACAGTGAAGTCGCACGACGGTCTATCGAAGCAATGGTAAAATTGGCCCAAGGTGGAGCTTTTGCAAGAGGTTATACAACCCAGAACCATCAGGCAGGTATTATGACCTGGGCTGGTGAAAAGGCAGCATTACTCTATAATGGTGCTTGGTGGCCAAAAGTAACCGACGGTTTTGATTTAGGATTTGAGATTGGTGCTATACCACTTTCAAAAATAGAAGCCAATTCAAAACTAAAAGGAACCCAAATCGCGGCTGGGATGCAAATGATCATCTATTCTGAAACTAAAGTAAAAAATGCTGCGGTTGACCTTATGGACTACATTACTGCACCGGAAATGCATCAGGCGTTGGCCACTGATATGGGAACATACTCCAGTCATCCGGAAGTGAATAAAAATATCGATTTACATCCACTTTTTACCACAGATCCGTTTAAGGTACAGCTCGATCTTCCGAAGATGGGTTTCGCAGACCACGCTTTCCCCATTCCGGTTATCGAAGTTATGAAAGTACAATTTGCGAAAGCGATGACAGGATCAATAAATGTGGATGAAGCGTTGGAAGCTATTGAAAAAGCCCATGTAAAAGAAAGATAAGAGATTTTAACTGTAAACAAGAAGCGGTCGTCTTCAACTTTTCATGCTTTATGTTAAACTCTTCCACAGAAAAGTATAGAAGACGACCTTTTTTAAACGATAATTAAAAAAATTGAAGCAAAGTTGGAGAAAAATTATATGATTCGATTCGGTGGACCGGTTTTTTTAGCATCTGCGAAAGCGGCGGGGGCAGGGGAAGACCACGGAGCTCTCGCCGATGATCCGGCGGCGTTGGTCCTGGCACACAAGGAGAAAGGTTTCACGGCAGCCTACGCGCCGAAAGTCGGGCTCAATGAAAAAGAGAAGATTGCCGAGGTTAGGCGGGCCTTCGAAGAGGCGGACATCATGATCGCCGAAGTCGGCTATTGGGAAAACCTGCTGGATACGGACCCGGAAACACGGGCCTTTCATCGGCAGAAAATGGTGGATGCATTGGCCCTTGCCGATGAGCTGGGGGCGCGTTGCGCGGTGGATATTCTGGGTTCCTACTGTCACGGCAACGGTAATTCACAGCATAAACCGGAAAACTTCACCCAAGACGCATTTGATGAAGCGGTGGAAATTGCCCGGTACATGATCGATACGGTAAAACCGAAACGGGCCCATTTCGCCTACGAGATTTTTCCGTTTAACGTTATCGATTCACCGGAACAGATTGCAAAACTGTTAAAGGCCGTCGACCGGAAACAGTTCGGGGTCCATATGGACCTGGTCAATCTTATCAATTGCCCCAGGGCCTACTGGACCAGCGGCGACATTATGCGTGAATCGATTCGTTTATTCGGAGACCGGATTGTCTCCGCCCACGCGAAAGACATCAAAATGAAAGAACCTGCCATCAGCGTTATTTTGGAAGAGGTAATCGCCGGACAGGGCGGGCTGGATATCGCTGCCTGTGTTCGTGAACTGCACAAGCTTCCGTTCGATGTTCCCTACATGATGGAGCACCTTAAGAGCGAGGCGGAATACGATCAGGCTGCCTCACACATTCGATCGGTCGCTAAAAGCGAGGGGGTATCACTATGAGTATATATAGAGTGGCGCAGGTCGGATGCGGAAACAGAGGAAAGGCGCACATTAAAGGATTTCTCGATAACGACGATCGATTTACCATAGTGGGTTTGTGCGATCTGGACCGAGAAAAGATGGAGGAAGCTGCCGACCGGTTTTCGGTGGATGCACCTCTTTACACGAATGCCGAGACAATGCTGACCGAAACCAAACCGGATGTTTTCTGTTTCGTCACCCCTCCTGCCGTCCGTCTTCCGATGGTGGAGCTTGCAGTCAAACACAACATTACAGCCATTGCCTTCGAGAAACCGATGGCAACCTCAATCGGCGAAGCGAGAAAGATCCGTGACCTCTGCGTCGACAACAAGATAAAGGCGATCGTTTGCCATCAGCAGAAATATCTGACATCGATGCAGAAGATAAAACGGATCGTAGACGCGGGAGATATCGGAGAGATAAAAAAGATCAAAATCTCGGGCCGCTCCGCCTATCTCTGCCCGGC
>CAZJBZ010000105.1:9288-10331 GCA_964543975.1 uncultured Spirochaetales bacterium | reverse complement strand
AGGCGTGGCTTTCGCAGTTGGGTACCCATTATGTAGATTACGCGCTCTGGATGAACGGCGGAAAACGGGCGGAGTGGTCGGTGGGCCATGTCCATGGACCTGAAAAGTTGACCGATAACCATCCTTCGCCGGATTTTATAACCGGTGTCGTACTTCTCGAAAACGGTGTTCGCGTATATCTGGAATGCGGTTATCTTTCGGAACAGAACCTTACCGACGAGGAGTTTTTCTTTGACAACCGCCTTACAGTCTACGGCAGCCACGGATACGCCTGGGCAGAGACCAACGGGGCGTGGAACGCCTACACAATGAAAAGCGGTGGTGAGGTGATCGAAGGGCAGGAGATGAAGTGGCCCGAGGAGGTCCCTCGTATTCAGGCGCTCTACTTGAAAGATTTGGCCGACTGGTTAGACGGTACTCTCTCCTATAATCCGTGCAACGTAGAGATCAGTTATCACGGTTATGAGATTTTGGAAGCGATGTGTATCAGCGCCCTCGATAATGTACGGGTAGACCTGCCTTTGCCGGACGGCGAGTATGAAGATATAATTGAACGGATGAAGCAAACACTGAAGGAGTGAACAATTTCTATGACCAACAGAGAACGAGTGATTACATCATTATCGCACAAGCAGCCGGACAAGGTCCCTTTTAATATCGATTTTACCCAAAAGGCGCGGGCCAATATGGTGAAGTTTTACTTAGTATCAATTGTTATAAGAACCTGACAGGATTTGCTCAATTATTAAAATACGTATGAAATATCATGTTTTTTGAAAATGAAATGAAGGAGAAGGAGTATTGAATGAATGTTATTTTTATAATGAATGACTCTTTTCGTCGCGATCATTTAGGGTGTTATGGAAATTCTACAATAAAAACTCCCAATTTGGACCAATTTGCATCCCACTCACTTATTTTTGAACAGTATTACACTGCATCTTATCCTACAGTACCAAATCGATGGGATCTTTCAACAGGAAGATACGGTTTTCCTTTTCGCGGATGGCAACCTCTCAATGATAATGATATAACACTGGCTC
>CAZJBZ010000105.1:3242-9278 GCA_964543975.1 uncultured Spirochaetales bacterium | reverse complement strand
TCAGAATGTTCACACTCAAATTATCTGGGATACTCCGATGTTGGCTATGCAAAATTATAATTATACTCGAGGGTTTAACGGAATTTCTTTTATACATGGTCAAAAGGGTGATCCTTGGATTAGCGATCCTCGAATACCTATTACTTTACCTGCGCAACCACATAAAATAAGAAGCATTGGTTCGGGAGTTACCGAAGGATTAACTGGATATTTAAGAAACCACTACAATAGGAGGTTCGAACGCGAGTTTTGTGTCGGGCGTACTATATCGGAGGCTATGGATTGGTTGGAGACTAATTATAAACACGACTCTTTTTTCCTTTGGATAGACATGTGGGACCCTCATGAACCGTTCGACTGTCCATGGTATGACTATAACCTTTATTCAAAACCCGGCTATCATGGTGAACAAATGTTATATCCGGAATATGGCCGCAGAACTTATATGAATGAGATTGAAAAAGAGAATGTAGAAGCTCTATACTCCGGAAATTGCACTTTAGTAGATCGCTGGATGGGATATTTCTTCGATACATGTGAAAAATTTGGCTTATTTGATAACACTTTAATAATTTGGACTACGGATCACGGACATTTATTTGGGGATCATGACCTTCAGGGTAAACCGGGTGCTGAACTTGGTAAATTATATGAGCCTACTATTCGAATACCGCTTTTGGTCCATACCCCTGGCGGGATTGGCGCGGGAAAACGAATATCAAGTATTATACAACCGCCGGATATTTTGCCGTCAATATTGGACTTCTTTGAGATTCCAATACCTTCTCAAGTAACCGGCAAATCCTTTTGGCCTTTAGTGACAGGAGAGAAAAAAAAGATCCATGATTACGCATTTTCCAGCAGATTCCCCCCGTCTGCCGGTGATGATACGTACACAGCAATTGAGGGGGCTATTTTTGATGGATGGGTAGGATCGGACAGGATTGTAGAACCGAGTACTATTACAGATAATAATTGGTCATACGTATGTTCTGTTGAAGGAATGCCGTCGGAATTATACGATATAAGAAATGATCCCGATCAAAAGATAAATGTAATAGATAAATATCCCGATACAGCATCAAATATGAGAAAAGCCTGGATTGATTTTTTAGAGAGGTCGGATGCTAACAGTGCACGAATCCGACCTTATGTGGATTCAACTACAGAAATTCATCCGTCGGCTTCCGGAGAACTCTATGCTTTTCAAGATGATTTGGGAAATTGGATAGCTTATCCTACTGAGAAGGAAGCTCTTTTTTATTCGTATCGTGATAATGCTCCCGGTACTCACAAAAAAGTTAGGAAAGTAACGTTTGGAGATTTGCTGTCTAGTAATCCAAAGAACTTAATCCATCTCTATGGACAATATTATTGGGTACAAGATTTAATATGATAGTTGATAGATGTCTACGATGAAAAAAAATTTTACGGCGACAGGTCCAGTTTCTACAGTGGCGTCAACATCTAAAACACACTGCCCAGCGGTACGGTGGAAGATATGCTGACCGAGTTGAACCGGTTTCTCGAAGAAATCGGAGAAAAACGGTGACTACCTTGCGGAATCTTCTCACGTTATCCCTTGGGGCGTGAAACCGAAGAATATCACACAATGATCGATATTTTGCAGAAACAATTAATGGGAAGGGAAATGAACGAGTAAAATAATAAAGCTAAGACCAACGGTGAATGTAACGCTTTCAACGAAAAAATAGTGACGGAGAATTGTTTAAAGTGTAAAAATGAATACTGGCCGAGGAAGTTTCTCGTATTCAAACACGCTATCTGATAGATTTTGCCGATTGGATTTATAACGGAACGAAGGTGCACACCGATAATTTCTGAATAACCACCATGACTAGGAGTTTTTGGAATGTCTGGCAATAGGTGGTTAGGAAAATATTCGGATAGAGCTGCACCTTGCAATAAGAAAGTATGAAGATATAATTGAACGGATGAAGCAAACACTGAAGGAGTGAACAATTTCTATGACCAACAGAGAACGAGTGATTACATCATTATCGCACAAGCAGCCGGACAAGGTCCCTTTTAATATCGATTTTACCCAAAAGGCGCGGGCCAATATGGTGAAGTTTTACGACGATCCCCAATTTACGGAGAAGCTGGGTAACTGCTTTACCGTCGTGGAAACCGAACCGGCCGACAGCTGGAAAGAGGTCCGCCCCGATGTATGGGGAGACCAGTTCGGCGTGCAGTGGGACAGAACGGTCGATAAGGACATCGGTGTGGTGTGCAACCGGTTGGTGTCTCCTGAAAATGTAGATGAGTTTCCTTTTCCCGATCCCGACGATCCTTCCCGGTACAAAGAGATACAAGCTGTCGTTCACGATAAGGCCTTAATGCAGAACGACCGTTTCGTGGTAGCCGACTTGGGCTTCAGCCTCTACGAACGGGCATGGACGTTGACGGGAATGGAAAACCTGATGATGGCCATGATCCTCGATAAGCCGTTTGCCGACAGACTGCTCGACCGCATCCTGGAGTTCAACCTTGGTGTTATAGAAAACGCCTGCTCCTACGACATCGATATGATGCGTTTTGGTGACGACTGGGGAATGCAGACCGGACTGCAGATGGGGCCTGAACTGTGGCGGGAGTTTATCAAACCGAGAGTGCGGGAGATGTATCGGGCAACCAAAGCCAAGGGTAAGTACGTCCTCATCCACTGCTGCGGTAAGGTGGATGAACTTTTTCCAGACCTTATCGAGTGCGGTCTGGATGTGTTTAATCCGTTTCAGCCGGAGGTGATGGACGTCTACGATGTGAAACGGCGTTATGGGGACAGGCTCAGCTTCTACGGGGGCATCAGCATCCAGAATACGCTGCCGAACGGTACGGTGGAACAGACGCGTACCGAAGTGAACCGGCTTCTTGAAGAAATTGGAAAAAACGGCGGCTATATCGCTGCCCCGTCCCACGCCATCCCCTGGGACGCGAAACCGGAAAATATCGCCGCCATGCTCGAGATTTTACAGAACCAATAAGAGGAAAAAAATGAGTGCGCAAAAGAACCGGATAAAATCAACTTAAAAAAATGGGTTTAAACAATAACGATACGACAATAATACGAGACGCGGCGAAAAAGGTGCGGGACATCGCCGCCCTCCCGATTATGGAAAAGAGGCGGCAGATGTGGATGCGCCATCACCGCCTCCGGCGGGTACGGCCGATGGTCCTCGTCTTCCCGGAAGGTTCGTGGCGGGAACTGCTGCCCGATTCGTCGCTCGAATGCGAGGAGGAAGCCGCACAGGGAATCGAGTGGGAGCTGAAGCGCAGGATTTACGAACACGACCACTTCAACCAGGACAAACCGGTGGAAAGCCGCTGGATCGTCAATAAGGTGGTCCGTGATTCGGGATGGGGGCTTGAAAGCCGCTATATCGAAAGCAGCAATGAAACCGGGGCGTGGGGTTTCGATCCTGTCATTAATGGACCCGCTGATCTGGAAAAACTGCATTACCCGGAAATTACCTATGATCCCGAAGAGACGCGGCGCCGTCTCGAGTTTGCGCAGGAACTCTTCGGCGATATTATTGAAGTAAAGCTGAAAGGGGTCAGCCGCATCTCGTTCCATCTGATGTCCATTTACTGCAGGCTCCGCGGTTTGGAACAAGTGATGTGGGACATGTACGACAACGCCGAAATGCTCCATCGGGCGATGTCCATCCTCGAGGAGGGCCACAGACGGATAATAGAACAGTATGTAGAGCAGGACCTGATGGACCTCAATAACGATGAGACCTACCATTCGTCGGGCGGGGTGGGATATACCGATGAACTGCCTCAGCCGGATTTCGACGGTGGCGGTGACGGCGGCAGCAACCCCGGTCGGGTCCGTCCCCGCGACATGTGGGCGTCGGCCGAGGCGCAGGAGATGGCACAGGTCTCTCCCGCCATGCACGCGGAGTTTATCCTGCCCTACGAGAAGCGTCTCCTCGAACCGTTCGGCCTCAACGGCTACGGCTGTTGTGAGGACTTGACCAATAAGATGGAAGATGTGTTTACCATCCCCAATATTCGCCGAATTTCGATATCCCCCTGGGCGAACGTCGCTCGATGCGCGGAAAAACTGAAAAGTGATTACATCTTTTCGTGGAAGCCCCATCCCGGCTATATCGCGGGTGATTTTTCCCCGGAAGGTATCAGGGACTACATCAAAAAAGCCCTCGATTCCACCCGCGGTTGTGTTATGGAGATGATCCTGAAGGACACTCACACCTGTCAACATAATCCCGACCGCTTCGACCGGTGGACCGAAATCGCCATGGAGCTGGCGGAGCAGTATTGATGAGAAACGACCGGCCGAACAGGGAGCACGGCTTACTATTCATGTTCACGGTAGCACAACATATACTGTTGACAGGTGACCATAAACTAGACTATGTTTTAGATCATGAGAACAAGAAAAGTGAATATTGCAGAGGCAAAGGCCCACTTCTCAAAATACACTTCAATGGTCAAAAACGGTGAGCGAATTATTCTCTGTGATCGAAATGTTCCGTTTGCTGAAATACGCCCCTTGAGAATTTCTCAGGAAGGAAGAAGACCATTCGGACTTGCAGAGGGTAAGATTGAAATGGATGAGTCTTTTTTCAACTCCGACAAAGAGATTGAAGAGCTTTTTACAGGAGATAATGAATCGTGAATCTTCTGCTGGATACCTGTACTGCTCTTTGGAATTTCGGAGGAAGCGAGCGAATTTCAAAATCTCTCCGCAAAGTTTTAACCGATTTAGACAATGATCTTTTTATCAGCGATATTTCAATTTTAGAAATCACCATTAAGTATTCGTTGGGTAAATTATCATTGTCTGAGGCTCCTTCGGTGGTTCTACCGCAATGGATTGATAGTCACGATATGCTATTATTACCTCTTTCAACCGGTACGATCTTTGAGCTTGAAAGTCTTCCATTAAAACACAAAGACCCATTTGATAGATTGCTTGTATGCCAAGCTCTTATACATCAAATGACCATAGTAACTCCGGATATCAATATTCACGAATACTCCATAGAAACCCTTTGGAATTAAGCCGAACGATCAAATCCCCACGGTCCGCAAGACGCGGCACCACATAACTGTTACGCGCACTTGCTCACGGTCCGCGGTACTGTCTATCTGTTACGTGACCTCGCCCGCATAACCGTTGACGATATTACGACCAGCCCCATGCAGCCGACGGTAATCAGTATACCGCTCTGAAACGAGAACAATTCGGCTACAAGCCCGATCAGCCAGGGGAAGAACATTCGGGCGATGTTGCCGTTTAAAAAAATGAGAGAGGATGCCGTTCCGGTATTTTGAGGAAACCGGTCGCACGATGCTACGATAAGGAGGGGTATTACCGCTCCCGTTACTACTCCGGTTACTCCCACTGCTGCAAGGAGTAAGATGGGGCGACCAACGAGAAACCCGGCAAGAAGCAGCACAAAACCGAAGCAGTTGCCCCATAGAATCAACTGCACGGGAGTAAACCGCTCCGACAATCGGGAGGCAAGAATGCGGCTTACGATGATTCCTATCCACAAGACTGAAAGTGAAGACCCGGCAAGCCACGGGCCTGTAGACAGATGTGTTTCCATATACATCGGGAGCCATATGATCAAACCGGTCTGGTGTCCGGCATACATGAACATGATAAGCGACAAGAGCCACATGTCGGGGCTTTTCAGAAGGGTGATATAACTCCCCTTTGCGGGGACCGATAGCTGCGGCAAATCGCGATCGGTTTTTCTGTGCACGGGAATATATAGTGCAAAAATGACAAGACAGAGGGCGCCTAAAATGAGAAATGCCTGGTGCCAGTCGTCGAGCCGATGGAGAAGGTAGGTTGCGTAGAGCGGTCCTAACAACGCCCCGACTCCAAAAAAGGTATGCAGGAGGTTGAGATGTACTCCCTTTTTTTCCGGATGGATGTCCGCGATGTGCGCGTTTAAAACGGCATCGAGCAGCCGGGTGCCTGCCCCTAAAAAAAAGAAGACGACAAGAAGGACCGGGTACGATGAAATGAACCCT
>CAZJBZ010000105.1:0-3232 GCA_964543975.1 uncultured Spirochaetales bacterium | reverse complement strand
TTAGAAACATATAACCGATAAGCCGGCCTTTCCTGACCCGGTCGGCAATGACACCGCCTGCGATAATGGCCAAAATTCCGCCTACACTCTGGGCGCTGACGATGAATCCTCCTTCAGAAAGGCGCAGCGAGAAATCGTTTATAAGCCGCGGCATGAGCGGGCCGAGCATAGTAACGGAACAGGCGTAGGCGAACATCAACAAATAGAGATAACCGGTAAGTAAACGATGTGGAGTATTTTGCTTCATGGTATGACCTTTATAGAATGTATCTGATTTTTTTACAATGAGCCTTGTACAAGCGGACGTGCCCGCAGGCGGCGGCCCATTGGAGCCGTTCAGGGTGGCGCCCGTGAAGGGTAAACCCAAAAAGGACTTTTTTCATGTTTGGATAATCATAGCTTTTCATCTATACTACTGTTCTATGAACACGAAAGAAATGCGAAACAAACTGTACAGTCTTTTAGGTGACCTGCCGGACAGAGACCGACCGGTAGAAATTGAGGTAATCGATACGATAGGACCGATGGGACCCGGCCGGCCTATTGTATCCGGCAGCGGCGGTCCCTATCTATTAAAAAAACTGAGGCTCGATCTCAATGGGACCGAACCGGTGCCTGCCTATCTGACGCTGCCTGCGGGTGATCCGTTGGATCGAGAAAGTGCCGGGCAAAAGAACTCGTCAGGGCCGTATCCCGTCGTCATCTACAATCATGCCCACGGCGGTAATTATGAACTGGGAAAGGATGAGCTTCTTTACGGTCGGCCTTCGCTACAAACACCGCCCTATGCGCAGGTTTTGGCCGAACAAGGCTACGCGGCGCTCTGCATCGACACATGGGCTTTCGGAGAACGGAGGGGCCGGACCGAATCTTCCATCTTTAAAGAGATGCTCTGGAAAGGGCGGGTAATGTGGGGGATGATGGTCTTCGATACGCTGAAAGTCATCGATGGTATCGAATTGATTCCCGAACTCGATGAGACACGGATCGGGACGTTGGGTCTTTCTATGGGCAGCACCATGGCATGGTGGACGGCCGCCCTGGATGAGAGGATTAAATGCTGCATCGATATCTGCTGCTTGACCGACTATCATGATCTCATCGAACAGGGGGGATTGGACGGACACGGTATCTACTACTATGTGCCGAATATTCTCAAACATTTCTCTACATCGACCATAAACGAGTTGATCGCACCCAGGCCCCATCTCAGTCTGGCCGGCCTCTACGATCCTCTGACACCGGCAAACGGACTCGAGAAAATCGACACTCATTGTAAAGCGGTCTATAAAAATCACGAAGCGGAAGATGCTTGGAAGCTGATAACCTACCACACCGGTCATTTCGAAACGGCACACATGCGCAGGGAAATCCTCACCTTTTTAGATAAATGGTTGTAAGGATTATCTCTGCTCGGAAGGCTAATTTTAGAGAACGGAGGAGAATGTATGAAACTTTTTGATCTACACGGAAAAACGGCCCTTATCACAGGATCTTCGCGGGGATTAGGGAACGCGATGGCGCGCGGATTGGGGGAAGCAGGGGCAACGGTTGTCCTCAACGGAAGGAACGGAGAAGTGCTGGCCCAGGCTGTCGATGAGTTTAAAGAAAACGGAATAAATGCGTACGGCTATTCTTTCGACATCTTGGACCATGATGCGGTTGAGAAGAACATCGATGCGATCGAGAGAGAAGTCGGCAATATCGATATTCTGATCAATAACGCAGGCATCAATCATCGGACCCCTATCGAAGATTTTTCAACTGAGGATTGGTACGACATCATGAACGTGAACCTTACCGGTCCATATCTTATGGCCCAAACAGTCGGGAAGAGAATGATCGAGCGGAGAGCGGGAAAAATCATCAATATTACCTCGATCGCCGCGGAAATATCGAGGTTTAAAATCACTCCATACTCGGCGAGTAAAGGGGCGCTCAAGATGCTTACCAAAGGACTGGCGGTGGAATGGGCACAGCACAACATTCAGATAAACGCGATCGGACCGGGGTTCTATAAGACCGATATGAACGAACCGCTTTTTACCGACGCGGAGTTCAACAAGTGGGTGGACGGGCGAGTACCCGCTAAACGGTGGGGCGAACCGGAAGAGCTTGCCGGTGCGGCCGTTTTTCTTGCGTCCGATGCATCGAGCTACGTAAACGGGCAGACCATCTATGTGGACGGGGGGCTGATAAGTTCGTATTGAGGCCTTGTAACTGATCGCCAATTCCCCTACCATAACGGTACCAGCAAAGCTCGCAACGGCGGGCCCAAATGCACACGGACATCATGGAGGCTTCATGAACTTCAAGAAACAGACACTGCTTAACGCCGGTCAGGGATATTTTATTAAGGTGATGGATATACTGGGGGAGAACAGGATAGCTGCCGCGCCGGAGGCAAACGCTCCCGCCTATGCGTTTACTGCTCCCGATTTTAAACCGCAGATGATCGCCGAGGAACCGGGTGGCTGCATGGGTTTTGCTCCGGTGCCCGGAAAACCGGATGCACTTTTCATGATTACCGAGTTCTATCCAATATTCAAATCGGAGAAGGCGGGTATTCATTATTTTCAAGCCGTAGACGGCCTTAACACCCCATGGCAAGGGAATCGAATTATCGATCTGCCGTTTGTCCACCGCATCACGGTGGTTTCGAACCGGAGTAAATCTTTTTTAATTGCCGCAACGGTATGCGGGGGAAAAGATTTTCAGGATGATTGGTCGAAACCGGGAGCTGTTTATGCGGTCCCGATTCCAACCGTGCTCTCAGGCGAACAAAGTGGAAGCGGTCCGGACCGCGATTGGAAATCGGTCCCTGTAATCGAAGGACTCCACAAAAATCACGGTATGAACAACGGCACATACAATGGGAAGCCGTGTGTCTATATCTCTGCCACGGAAGGACTCTTTGTTTTGTATGTTCCCGAATCGGGCAGCGGCGGCAGGAGCGAAGACTGGAGGTTTGAAAAATTGCTCGATACGGAGATAAGCGAAGTATTTCCTGCAGACTTAGATGGCGACGGTGTGGATGAACTTGCGGTGATCGAACCGTTTCACGGCAATGCAATGTCGGTTTATAAGCGCACGGCAAAAGCCGCCGGCTACGGAGAGAGTGCCTCTTCCGGCGGGCGCGCGACTGAAGGTACCGGTGAAGCCGCCTGGGACAAGATTTTCTCGGCCGAACTAGGGTTCGGTCACGGACTGTGGGCGGGACAGCTTGGGGGGA
>CAZJBZ010000104.1:7984-13124 GCA_964543975.1 uncultured Spirochaetales bacterium | reverse complement strand
AATTGTCGTATACCCTTTTTTCGAAACATGACTGGAAGGCACCACCTGGTACATGGACTTGCACAAATAATACGAAGATGTAATATTTAATGGAGCAGCGTTCACGGATGTGGGAACGAAAGATTAGGAGTGTATGGAAGGATTAGATAAACTTCACTATAGACGAAAAATTGAGGAATTATCTCTCCTCTTTGAAATAAGCCGAATACTCGATGAATCAATCGATCTCAACGAGGTTATCAATCCCGTTCTGCGCGAAATTACAGACCGAATGGACCTTCACCGGGGGACGGTCTTTCTGCTCAACAGGAACACTCAGGAGCTCTACATAGAAGCCGCCTATGGCCTTTCCGACGAACAGCAAAGACGGGGGAAGTATCAGTTAGGGGAAGGAATAACCGGGAAGGTTGTAAAAACCGGACAGCCGACCGTCATTCCGAAAATATCCGAAGAACCCACGTTTCTTAACCGAACCGGGTCACGCAAGGAAAATCAGAAGAAAGAAATGTCGTTCATCTGCGTTCCTATAAAAACGGGGAAAGAGGTTATAGGAGCTTTAAGCGTCGATCGTCGGTTTATTCCCGGCACCGATCTTGACGATGACGTGCGGCTTCTGACCATCATCGGATCAATGATCGCACAAGCGGTTAAACTGCGGCAGGAGATACAAGAGGAACGACAAAGGCTTATGGAGGAAAATACCCGGCTTCAAAAACAGCTGAAAGACCGCTATAAACCTGCAAATATCATCGGTAACGCAAGTCGGATGCAGGAAGTGTTCGACCTTATCGCCCAAGTCTCCCACAGCGAGGCGACGGTACTGATCCGCGGAGAAAGCGGGACCGGCAAAGAGCTCGTAGCGCAAGCAATCCATTACAACAGCCCGCGAAGCGAGATGCCGTTTATCAAAGTCAACTGTGCGGCCCTTCCCGAATCGGTTATCGAAAGTGAACTCGTCGGCCATGAAAAAGGGGCTTTCACAACCGCCATCAACACCAGAAAAGGAAGGTTTGAGCTGGCGAACAACGGTTCCATCTTTTTAGATGAAATTGGCGATCTCAGCCCGGCCACTCAAGTCAAACTTCTGAGGGTGCTTCAAGATAGACAGTTTGAACGGGTGGGAGGCAACGAAACGCTGCGTACGAACGTTCGCATCATTGCCGCTACAAACCGTAATTTGGAAGAGTTAATGGCAATCAGTCAATTTCGCGAAGATCTCTACTATCGACTTAATGTTTTTCCCATTCATCTTCCCCCGCTTCGTGACAGAAGAAGCGATATCATCCTTTTGGCCGACTTTTTCGTCGAAAAATACAGTAAGAAAAATCATAAAAGCATAAAAAGAATATCCACACCGGCGATAAATCTATTGATGAGCTACCACTGGCCGGGTAATGTTCGTGAACTTGAAAATTGTATCGAACGCGCGGTACTTTTGAGTCAAGACGATGTTCTTCACGGCCACCATCTTCCTCCCAGCCTCCAAAGTGCCGAATCGACAGGGACCGATTTACAAGGGACATTAAAGGAGGCGGTCGAAAACTTGGAACGTGAATTGATTCTGGAAGCATTGAAAACGACAAAGGGAAACATGGCAAAGGCCGCACGGAGACTCGATATAACCGAACGAATTATGGGCCTTCGGGTTGAAAAATACGCGCTCAATCCAGCCGGCTTCAAAAACCAATCGATCCAATAAAAGAAGAACGGCAGGCTTTCCTACTCTCACGTAGCTTTACCAAGATTAAACAACATTTTTGTGTCCTACTGTCATGTATTCTCCCATGACAGTAGACCGCTTTTCCGGCACTCAAGCTTAAAAAATTGGATTTTTCCCCATCTAAAGCCGCTGAAATGACGATTTACGACCACATGAAGAGTGTTGGCACAACATCTGCTAACTATGTTGTACAAAACAATTCTACAAGGAGAAGGGAATGAAAAAAACATCAGCTACCCTCGTTTTAACGCTTTTCCTCATTATTGTTCCCGCGGGGATAGTTACCGCGGAAGCATCAATAGAAGAAACGGTAGCGCTCTTTAGCAACGCTTTCGACATGATTTGGCTGGTATTGTGTGCCGCATTGGTCTTCTTTATGCAGGCCGGTTTCGCCATGGTCGAAACAGGACTCACCCGGGCAAAAAACTCAGGAAATATCTTGATGAAAAACCTTATGGATTTTTCAGCCGGTGCCTTAGTTTTCTGGGCGTTCGGCTGGGCACTCATGTACGGTGGTACAGCCGCGGGAATCATCGGGACCGATCAATTTTTTCTATCGGGTGCCGATACCGCTCTGTTTCGTGATTGGATGTTTCAGGTCGTCTTCGCCGCTACCGCAGCGACCATTGTATCGGGAGCTATGGCGGAGCGGACTAAGTTTAAAGGGTATCTCATCTATTCGGTATTCATCTCCGGCTTGATCTACCCGGTATCCGGCCATTGGATCTGGAGCGGTTCGGGCTGGCTCGGGAATTTGGGTTTTCATGATTTTGCCGGTAGTACGGTCGTGCACTCCGTCGGTGCGTGGGCGGCACTGGTCGGGGCCATTATCCTCGGACCGAGAGCGGGAAAGTATGTAAAAGTCAACGGGAAGGTGAGTGTCAAAGCAATTCAAGGGCACAATATGCCCCTGGCCGCATTGGGGGTCTTCATACTCTGGTTCGGTTGGTACGGGTTTAATGCCGGATCGACCCTATCGGGGACCGATTTGGATATAGCATATGTGGCAACAACAACAACACTCGCTGCAGGAGCCGGCGCGATTACGGCAATGTTCACCTCCTGGATATGGTTCGGCAAACCCGATCCCAGTATGTCCTTAAACGGTGCACTTGCCGGACTGGTGGGGATTACTGCGGGCTGCTGGGTCGTTAGTCCCGCGGAAGCTGTACTCATCGGCTCCATTGCCGGTATTGTGGTCGTCGCTTCCGTCGAGTTTTTTGATAAGGTTCTTCACATCGACGATCCTGTGGGTGCGATTTCAGTACATGGAATCTGTGGTGTCTGGGGCACCCTTGCCGTCGGCTTTTTCGGTGATTTGGATAAAATCGGTTCAGGATTAAGCCGCGGAGGACAAATAGGCGTTCAGGTTTTAGGGGTCGTATCAGTCTTTGCCTGGGTAGTTGTCACGGCTTTCGTCCTTTTCGTCATCTTGAAAGCTGTTAAGTCGCTGCGGGTTGATGAGAAAGAAGAACGAATGGGGCTTGATATTACCGAACACGGGTCGGAATCCTACAGCGGATTTCAGATATTCAGCAATCTTTAAAGAGGAGAATACAATGAAATTGATAATTGCCTATATCCAACCGCACATGCTGAACGATGTGAAACAAGAACTGTATAAAAACAAGGTCTTTAAAATGTCGGTAACCAACTCGATGGGTTGCGGACAACAGAGAGGGTATCATGAAACGTACCGAGGAGTGGATATCGAAGTTAACCTGCTGAAGAAGACCAGATTGGAAATCGCGGTTAATGATGATTTTGTCAAACCGACTGTTGACGCGGTCATCCGAGCAGCTAGAACGGGCGAAATAGGAGACGGAAAAATCTTTGTTGTCCCTATGGAGGAGTGTATTCGTATAAGGAGCGGAGAGACGGGAGCGGAAGCTATCGGTTAAGGCCCTGTTTGGGGGGGGGAGCTGTATCTGCGGAAACCGCGCCGCGCCCGACCCTCCAAGGACAAGCGGTTTAGGAAGACGAAAAGCCTAAACCGCTTTTTTTCTCTCCGAAAGCAATTGTCACATAATCCTGAAGCGGCCACTTGATAAACAGAGAAACTGATGAAACAATTGAGATAAGTGCAAGGATGAGTGCAAAGCCGACTTTTGAACAATTGAAGAGACTCTGCCCCGATGTTAATGAACGGTTTCTGCTCAACCACTACGAACGGCTCAGTGACAGATACTACGATCAATTTTCAATTGAAGAAATAGAGGAGCATGTATACGGTCTCTACGCACTCGATCGAAAAAAACCGCACAACTGTATCTTTAATCGCACTGAAGATGGTCTTTTTCACTGTACGATTATCGCGTTCGATTACCCTGCTCTCTTCTCCCTCGTAACAGGTGCCCTATCCGCGGCCGGATTTAATATTCTTGCAGGCAACATCTTCACCTACACCCGAAAACAGTCTCCGAAGGAAAGTCGATCCACTGTCCATTTTCGAAGAAGAAAACAAGGAGGCATCGGGGAGGCATCCGGGTTGCATGATCTTACCCAAAGAAGGAAAATTATCGATAGTTTTACAGGGACCCTTCGGCCGGCAATCTCATTCGAACAGTGGAAGGCCCTCTTCACGGTAATGATCGGTACGATTTTCTCGACTCTTGAGAGCGACGATCCGCAACGGCTGATTCACGCACGACGAAAGGTCCAGGAATTGGTGGCGGAGGCGCTTATCAACGAATCGATCGATTATAGCAGCGCACTCTATCCCGTTACGATTGAAGACGTCTCTTCAACCCCGGAAAGGACCCGAATCAAAGTTGTTTCTGAAGATACTCCCTTTTTTCTCTTCTCATTGAGTAATGCTCTCTCCCTCCATAACATCTCCATAGAAAGTGTTCGAATACGGACCATCGATTCCAAAGTCGAAGATGATTTCGAGTTCGTCGATCTTTCAGGAAAACCGATCGATGACGAACCGAGGATTAATCAGATTAAACTTTCGATCCTCTTCACCAAACAGTTTACTTTCTTCTTAAGCCGTGCTCCCGATCCATATCGGGCCTTGGTCCGGTTTGAGACCATAATTCAAGAGATCTCAAGGCTTTCACAATCCGATTTCCAAACGGAGCTGCTCTCGAATCCGCGAATTTTAACCGATTTGGCCCGTCTTTTAGGAGCAAGTGATTTTCTCTGGGAAGATTTTATCCGCCTCCAGTACGAATCGCTTCTCCCTATGCTTCACATGGAGAAGCAGCGAGCTCCTTTTAGCCATAAGCGGGAAGAAAACAAACGGTTCCTCGGAGAAAGATTGTCGGACGTCCGTGATTACGAGCGGGCAAAAGAGATTATCAACGAGTTTAAAGACAGGGAAATCTATCTTATCGATCTCGACCACATACTAAACCCCGATATCGATTTTCTGGCTTTATCAAAAAAATTGACGGAATTGGCTGAATTGATCATTTC
>CAZJBZ010000104.1:0-7974 GCA_964543975.1 uncultured Spirochaetales bacterium | reverse complement strand
CGCCGAAAAACTGCTTACCGAAAAGTATGGCCAACCGAAAACCGTGGCCGGAATTCCGGCAACCTACGCGGTATTCGGCTTGGGGAAAATGGGAGGGGCCGCGTTAGGGTACGCTTCCGACATTGAGTTGATGTTCGTGTACAGCGATAACGGAGAGACGAAAGGCCCCGAAAAAATACCGAACAATGAATTCTTCGAAAGGTTTTTTAGAGAGGCGGTAACGCTTATCGAGGCGAAACGTCAGGGGATATTCCGGGTGGATTTACGGCTTCGACCCTACGGATCAAGCGGTCCGCTGGCTTGTAGTTTGGAGAATTTTTTCCGATATTACGGCCATGAAGGGACGGCACACAGCTTCGAACTTCTTTCGCTTATCAGAATGCGGGCGATTACAGGTGACCGACGGCTTGGAGAACAGATAGAACGGTTACGGGATGAAATGGTCTACTCTACACAGAGAATCGATTTGCGAGAATTACGTGAGTTACGGCAAAAACAGCTGGAAGAGAAAGCTGCCGGAGGCAGACCCAATTCGAAGTTCAGTCCGGGGGCTTTAGTCGATCTGGAATATACCGTCCAGATTCTGCAATGTACGTACGGAAAAGATAATACAGCATTACGAACACCCAAAATCAACGTCGCTTTGGAGGAACTTAAAAACGCGGGAATTCTCGATTCCGGAGAAACCAACGAGATTATCGAGTCATACCACTTTTTTCGGAAACTAATCAACAGTCTTCGTATGTTACGAGGCTCGGCGGAAGACCTGTTTCTTCCCCGTGTTGACTCCGATGAATACACACATCTGGCAAGAAGAGCCGGTTACAACTGGAAGGAAGGATTGTCCCCCGCCCAAATTCTCCACCTGGAGTTTGAAACAAGAACAGCGACCATTCGCGGATTTGTGGAACAGCATCTCGGGCGGGAATCACTCCCCGGTCCCCCATCCGGTAACGCGGCCGACCTGCTGCTTTCGACATCCCTTCCGGAATCCGTCCGGAAAAAAATAATCCGAGAAGGGGGACTGCAAAACGAGACGAGAGCGATGGAAAACATAACCGCGCTCGGCGGCACCAAAGAACAACGGACCCTCTTCGCTCGGTTGGCGGTTCTGGCATGGGACATCCTGAAGAGCACACCGGATCCCGATATGGCACTCAACAATTGGGAACGGTTTACACAATCCCTGCCCAATACGGCGAAGCACTACCGGGAACTGCTTTCACAACCGAAGCGGCTGGAGATAATGCTCAGCATTTTCTCCGGCAGTCAATTTCTAGCGGACGCGTTGGTAAAAAACCCCGAGTTTTTCGAATGGGTCACCGAACCCGGACGAATCGGTTCAATCAGGACCCGCGAGCAGATTGAACGGGACTTGAGAGCAATTGAGGCGGAACATCAGGGAGAGAGGGAGTGGCTTAACGCCTTGCGCCGTTTTCGTAAACGGGAAATCCTGAGAATAGGAACTCGTGACATCTCCCTCAAGGTACCGATTCAGGACATCGTTGAGGAACTCTCTAATCTTGCCGAAGCAATTATCTCCGTTGAGCTGGTACGATTGGAAGGAACCTATTACGCAGCGGACGAGAAAGGGCTTTATCATTTCTGTGTTTTAGCGTTCGGTAAATTGGGTGGGAAAGAACTGAATTACAGTTCCGATATTGATCTGTTAGGCATATTCGACCCACCTCGTGACAAGGCTTCCGATGATATTTATTTCGACAGCCGCCATATTTGCAATAAGATTTTAGAGAAACTCCGTTCAGACCTTTCGGAGCATACCGAGGAAGGTTATGTATATCGAGTCGACCTGCGGCTGCGTCCTTTCGGGAAGGCGGGCCTTTTGGTAAACTCGATAGAATCGCTTACCGGCTACTATGAAAAATCGGCTTCGCTATGGGAGATGCAGGCGGCGTTGAAACTACGTCCGATAGCCGGATCCATAGAAACCGGTGAACAATTTTTAAAAAACATTCATCACCTTTTAGTGCGGGAAAAAAAACCGGAAGAGGTAAAAAACTCGATCCGGCATCTCCGATCACGGCACATCGGGTCCCATACGCGCTTCCTCTCGGCAGGAAGAAACATCAAATCCGGTGAGGGAGGAATAAGGGATATTGAGTTCCTCGTTCAAGCCCTTCAACTGATACACTGCAATCAATACCCCGATATTATTTCAGGTACCACACTTACGGCTATCGAACACTTAAACTCTCGAGGGATTATTCCAGCTGCCACCGCGGACCAATTGGCCTCAGATTACATCTTTTTAAGAAAATTAGAACACCTTCTTCAGATATTCGAAGACAGACAAGTCCATACGACTCCGCAGTCCGAAGAGGCCAGGAGGGCATTAGCTAAGCGATTTCAAGGGAATGAAAAAGAGCCGGAAAATCTCTTCGGACAGTTGGAAGAAACCGTGAAGAGAGTCCATACCATATTTCGGACAACGATAGACGGTCTTTCGTAGGATTGGAAGGGGGTCGCTCAATTATCTAAATTGTCTCTTCCTTCGAACCGTGCGATAATCTCAGGAAACTCGTAAACGACAAGCCCGTTGTCGCGTACTTCCATGCGGATGTGAACGCCGTCGACCATTTCTTCAATTATCTGTTCAGCTTCCTTCAATCCCACGCCCAATTCCAAGACGATATCGGAGAGTGTAAGACGGCCTTTCATCGTATGTGCCAATCGAAACACCTGCGATTCCCTCGCACCCGTGGAATCGTTCGGCGCGTGTCTCGAATAATTATCCATATTCGTCTGCCTGCCATAAATCTGATCTTCGAGTTCATCGTATTTATCAAATTGCTGACTGGAAGAGTGGTATATATGACGAATTATTTTTATTCCCAATCCTATGAGAACAAACGGAATGATCCAGACCAATAAACCGAATGGAAAAACAAAAAAACTAAACAAATTGAACCTCTTTCAAAATAGTAGTTTGTGGGAATTGCCGTCAGATAAAAACCACCCGGGATATTTACCCCTGTATCTGCTAATATACATACTTCCCGGTTTTTTTTCAAATAGTCTTGACCCTGTTCGAGAATATTTAGTACACCCCACATATGACGACCGCGAAAGAAAACTGCTCGATCCGCTTAAATGGAGAACCCTATTCGTATACTCTCATCCGACGTTCCAGCCGGCGTAATATCAACATGAGAATAACATACGAAGGTGAGTTGGTTGTTTCCGCTCCGCCGGGTGTTTCATTGAAGCGTATCCATACCGTTTTGAAACGAAAAGAACGTTGGATAGTAGGACACCTCACCAAAATGCGAGATGCGATTTCGACTGTAGATCCGTTGAACTCTATTCTACTCTTTGGCGAACCATATACGGTCATAAAAAAAACGGCGGCCAACCGCTCATCGATTAGTGTGCGGGAAGGAAAAAAAGAGCTCATACTGAAGTATCGCGGTTCCACCGAAGAGGAGACGCGCAATCAACTGAAACAGCGCCTGCAAAGCTTGGCAAAACGGGAACTACAAAAACGGATTTCTCGTGTTTCCGATACCCTTTCGATATCCTATACCAGGTTGTCCGTACGAGACCAGAAAACACGATGGGGAAGTTCTTCAGGCAAAGGGACCATCTCCCTCAACTGGAGGATAATCATGGCCCCCGAATATGTACAGGATTATCTCGTTGTCCATGAATTGATTCATCAGCTCCATCGTAATCATCAGCGTTCTTTTTGGAATGAAGTTGCACTCCGTTTTCCCGACTATCAAGAGGCGGAAAGATGGCTGAAAACAAATTCGCTCCTTCTGGCGGTGCTGAGATAGCGTCAGCCATTCAAACGGTTGAAAGGAGCTCTCGATTGCCTACAGCGCTTTCATGACACGAGCGCAGAGTTCCATATACGATTCGAACGCTTCCTCATAATATTCCCCCTCCGATACCTGCGGATGGTAGACATGTTTTATTCGGACCAACCGCTCCGCTGCCTCCTGAATCGATGAGAACAGACCTTTACCGGTCAATCCCGCGCAGCAGTTTCCCAACAACTCTCCGTCTATTATCTCCGGGACGGCAACCGGCCGGCCGGTAATATCCGCCTTCATCTGGTTCCAAAACGTGTTTCTCGCTTGACCGCCCGAAACTCTTAGCTCGTCTACCCGGCAGCCGTTTTCTGAAAGCGTATTGATGAGGTCTTTCACCGCGAAACCGATCGCCTCTACGACGGCTTTTCCCAAACTGGGAGATTCATGGAAAGGCTCTAACCCGGTAAAAACGGCACCGGAAAAATCCCATACTTCTCCCACATGAAGAGAAGGAAAAAAAAGGGGGGAGCTTTGGGAATGGGAAAGAGAAAGAATTTCTCGGAACATCTCAATATACGACTTCTCAGTTTGTCCTGAAATCTTTCTAAACCATTCGAACACCCTGCCTGTGGAGGACAAAATGCCGGCGATGTTGAAGTAGCCGTCGACAGCATGGGGAAGAGATCGTAACCGCGGATGATTGACCGGATAGTGGGAGCAGTAGTTTATTCCTTCGGACGTTCCCGCCCGATCACATGTTCTTCCCGGAAAAACCGCGCCCGTTCCTACAAGGGACATGAGAAAATCGGATCCTGCCGCGTAGACCGGAAGATTTTCCGGAAGGAGGTTTTCAAGCCTGCCGTCAATCGGACGCACAGCCCCTATTTTTTCACTCTGCATTATCGGGGGCGGAAATTTATCATGTTCGAGTTTATACCGAGAGATTGCCCGCTTTGTCCAGATATACTCTTCGAAACGGTGAGAAGGTATGATCGTCACCGCTTCTCCGGTGAGGAGATAGTTGAGATATTCAGGGCACGGGAAAAAATAATCGGTTTTTCTGTAAAGTTCAACATGATTGTCGGCGAACCAACGGACTTTTGGTAGGAAAAAGGAAGGTTCATCCGGATATTTATTGCTCCTTCCATCCAACCACAGCAGAGCTTCGAAAAGCGGGGAGCCGTTTTTTGCCGCGGGAACAACAGTCGGGCCGTTCCCGCTTATGGCAACACCGTCCACGAGTTCGATGTATTCAATGTCTTGAAGCAACCTGCAAAACGCGGTTATCCATATATCGGTACTCCAACCATCGAACCGTTCTCCTTGCGATTCATTATAACCGACACGGTTCCACGAACGGAGCGTTCCATTCTCGTCGATCACTCCGCCTTTAATGGAGGAGGTCCCGATATCAACGCAAAGTAAAATTGTCTTGCCGTCAAGAGCCATAGTTAGTCACTGTTTCAAAACATGCTGAATAATGCCGCTATTGTCTAAAAGCCGGCTGAGACTTGTGTTGTGATGTAGCCTGTAAATGATCCTGGCAAAAAGACTGGAAACGTTTGCCTGCACGTACCACTCCCGGTTCAAAAGATCTTCGGCGTGAAACACACTGTTGGTCCCGATAACCCGATGGAAGAGACCGTCCGCGTAGGCCTGATCGAAATGGTGGATCGCGTCGGCGGTGAATAAAGGCAGGCTGACACCCACAATGATGTCTTCCGCGCCCATCTCCTTGAGGTACTTCATTGCCGAGATAATCGTACCCCCGGTCCCGATCATATCATCAGCCATAAACACTTTTTTTCCTTTAACCGAACCTAACAGCCGAATAGTGGCGATATTGGAGTCGTCCGCGTCCTGAGTAACGATCGAATAATCACGTTCCTTGTACAAGAGCGCCAGAGGTCTATTCAGATTGCCCGCGTAAAACTTGTTCCGTGAAATGGCCCCGGTATCCGGTGAGACCACAACAATATCGTCTTTTTCTAAATCGACAATCTGCGCGAGCCGGCGTATTGTTTGGTAGGAACCGTGAAGGTTTTCCATACGCAGTGAGTTAAAGCTGTTTTCGATCTCGGTTGAGTGAACATCCAAGGTTACGATTCTCGAAACCCCCATATGCTCCAACACTCGTCCGAACCAGGAGGCGGACAAACCTTCTCTGCCCTTCTTTTTATGCTGTCTGGCAAAGGGGAAAACAGGAATAACAACCGATACACTGCTTACACTTGCCTGCAGCAAGCTGTCTACCGTATTGAATAGAATCATCACATGATCATTAATCGAAAGACGGTATTTTTTCTCGTCGTTATAAAACGACAAAGGATGTTGATTCGCGACATCCTGAATGACATAGATATCCATGCCGCGCACACTGGAGAGTAGTTCCGTTTTAAACTCACCGTTGGCAAATCTGGTAAAGCGGGCATCCACACTAAATTGGGGGATACGAAAACCGCTTACCGGACCGGAATAGAGAGGCCGGGGGGCATGAAGATCGGTAGCAAAATTAATTTGTGTCATTACATCTTCTTTGGTCCGTCCGTATTGTTTTGCCAGAGAAGAGGCCTTTTTTAGCAGTTTTTTCTTGTAGATGTGCTTCAGACTCGTTAAAACTTCATTCGCGAAGTACTCACCTCCGGGACAAGCAATCAAGCCAAGACTCCCCGGTTTCGATAGATTCATATGAACATCCTTATTCGGCTTTTCATGATTAACTTACGTTATCACCAAGAGCCGGAGCTGGTCAATATTTTCGCCTTTTGAATTGCCGCACTCCGGGTAGAATCGGGGGGGCCTTTTGCGCATCACTTGACAAGCAAATGAAAGATGGGATATTGTCAAGAGCATAGAAATCTTTTCTTCGAGGGAGGGCTCGGCCCGACCGGCGGTAAAGTCCGCAACTCCTCCGATAATACGGAGGACCGAAACGGTGAAATTCCGGTACCGACAGTGAAAGTCTGGATGGGAGAAGAAAAGCACGGAAGTAAATTCCTTCCTGGCTCCCGACCCTCCTCGAAAAAGACATGAGAACTTTATTATGGAGGGTTTATCATGAAAAAATCAAAAAACAGTTTCCTCATCCTGTTCATTGTAGTATGCGCCGTCTTTTTCATTTCCGCCGGGAATAAAGAGGAAGAAAAGGAAACGTCCGATAAAAGAATGGAAGAACAGTTTTCCATCGGCGTATTCATCCCGGGGGTGGTTTCCGGAAGCCCCTTATATGAAATGCTTGTCGCCGGGGTCGAGAAGGCGGTTAATGAACATGATTCGGCAAGCATGAAAATTGTAGAAGCGGGTTTTAATCAGAGCGAATGGCAGGAAAAACTTGAAGCGTTGACCGCCACCGGTAAGTACGATCTTGTCGTTACCTCAAATCCTTCCCTCCCTGAAATGTGCAAGAATATCGCAAGCTCATATCCGGACCAAAAGTTCCTAATCTTCGACGGATATCTGAAAGGGCATCCTCAAATCTATACCTTTCTCTACAACCAAATGGAACAGTCTTTTCTCGTCGGGTACTTAGGCGGCCTTATAACCACAAGTTCGATGAAGGGAGCGACTAAAGACCTCCGCGTCGGATTGATTGCCGGACAGGAGTATCCCATTATGAACCAGGTGATACGACCGGGATTCGAATACGGTCTTGCAACAGCCGCCTCGAACGGTGAAGTCGATTTCCGAGTAATTGGGAACTGGTACGATGCCGCAAAGGCAACCGAACTTGCCTCGAGCATGTACGACGGGGGGGTTGATATCATCCTGACCATCGCCGGAAGCGCGAACCAAGGCGTTGTCGCCGCAGCGAAAGAGCACAATAGGTACGTGCTTTGGTTCGATGATAACGGATACGCCATCGCTCCGGGAGTAATTCTCGGCTGCGCCGCCCTTCGCCAGGAGAAAGCAGCGTACACTACAATAAAACAGGCCATCGAAGGCACACTACCTTACGGTGAGGCCGAGATTGCCGGCGTCAAGGAAGGGTATGTCTATTTTGCCGAAGATGATGAACTGTATCGTGAATATGTTCCCGAAGAAATCCGCAATAAACAGCACTCCGTTATCAAGGAGATCGAATCAGGCAAACTCAATCTTCAAATGCCTGTGTTCTAATGGTCTTGATGGCTGACGGCGTTCCGGGTGACAACCCTCTACTGGAAATGAAAAACATCTCCAAAACGTTTCCGGAAAATCT
>CAZJBZ010000103.1:0-13126 GCA_964543975.1 uncultured Spirochaetales bacterium | reverse complement strand
TCCACGGCCGTAAGGCCACTAGACCCTGAACCTAGCGTGTCTACCAATTTCACCATCCGGGCGATCAGTTCGGTCCATCCAAAGAGTTACCAATTTCTTTATCGGTAACACTCCGGACTGCATCGTAATAATAAAAAAGTTTTTGCTCCCTGTCAATGAATCATTCTGTCCCTTTCATCACCTGACCGAGCATCTGCCACAGAATGACAAAGAGAGAAACTACAATAGGACCGATAATGAAGCCGAATCCTACCGTGAATGGGCCAAAATATCCCGGCAGTTATTGCTGCAAGAATGATCGGTAAGAGAAACTGCCTTGCTATAAAGAAAACAACCAGCGTTGCTCCGGTCAAAAGAATAATGTGGAGTGCCTTGGAGGTAATTCTGAACTGTTTTTCATCTTTTTTACTGTCCATATTCGAAAGTATAGGTGATAACCATAACTGCTTCAATTGTCCTAGTGCTGCGGCGGCACGTTCTGCGTTGACTGATATTCCACAATTGGATATAAAAAGAGGTCTACAGCACAAACTAAAGAGGAGCATTTTATGAGCAACACATACAAGATTGCGATACTGCCGGGCGACGGTACCGGGCCGGAAGTGGTCGGAGAGGGATTAAAGGTGCTTCAGGCAGCGGCATCCAAATACGACTTTTCTCTCGATACGACCGAGTTTGATTTTGGCGGGGACAGATATCTTCGCACAGGAGAGGTACTCCCGGAAAACGCGGCAGCAGACCTTAAGAAGTTCGATGCAATCTATCTTGGTGCAATCGGTCATCCGGATGTAAAACCGGGCATCCTTGAAAAAGGAATTCTGCTTAAATTACGCTTTGAGCTGGACCAATATATCAACCTTCGCCCGGTCAAACTCTATCCCGGTATAGAAACTCCACTCAAAGACAAAGGTCCTGAAGAAATCGATTACGTGGTAATCCGCGAGAATACCGGAGGGATCTACACAGGAACCGGAGGAATCTCCATGAAAGGAACTCCCAATGAGGTGGCTGTCCAGAGCATGGTCTACAATCGGTATCAGGTAGACCGCTGTCTCCGCTACGCCTTCAATTATGCAAAAACCCGGGGAAAAAAGGCCCGAGGCATCGGCGAAAAAAACACTCTTGGTCTGGTGGGCAAAACCAACGTTCTTACCTACGTTTTCGATCTGTGGGAGAGAGCGTTTCATGAAATAGGAGAGAAAGAATACTCCGACATCCGCCGCGATTATTACCATGTAGACGCCACCTGTATGTGGATGATCAAGAACCCGGAGTGGTTCGATGTACTGGTAACAAGTAATATGTTCGGCGACATCATCACCGATTTGGGCGCCATTACCCAGGGAGGAATGGGAATCGCCGCCGGGGGCAACATCAATCCGGAAGGAGTCAGCATGTTCGAACCGATCGGCGGGTCCGCGCCCAAGTACACCGGGAAAAACATCATCAACCCACTTGCCGCGATCGTTGCCGGTGCCATGCTCCTCGACACAATAGGCGAGGCTAAGGCCGCCCACGCAATCGAAGAGGCAGTCAAAAAAATCACCTCGACAAAGATCAAGAGCCTTTCCGCCGGTAAGATGGGTTATTCCACCAGTGAAGTCGGTGATCTAGTCGCTTCCGAGGTTTAGCTTCAAAGTCTTCACCCCTTCAGTTGAAAAAGGAGAAGAGGCCCTGAAGGCCATCCAATACCCAGACGTTAAAACTGTACAAATCATTTTCAATATGTTCCGACAACGCCCGAAAGAGCTCTTTTTTCGTGAAGCGAAAAACCGAAACATCGGTATTATCGTACGGGTACCGCCGGCAAGCGGGCTTCTTACCGGGAAAATGACCCGCCGAACCACCTTCGCCGAGGATGACCATCGTAAATTCAACCGCGACGGTCAGGCTTTCGATACGGGAGAGACCTTTGCAGGTGTCAATTATGAACAGTATTTAGAAGCGGTGGAACAGTTAAAATCGATTCTTCCTCAAGGAATGACCCGTGCCCAAATGGCTTTACGATGGATATTGATGTTCGACGAAGTATCCTGTGTTATCCCGGGGGCAAAACGGCCTTCTCAAGTGGAAGAAAACATCAAGCCTGATGCGCGCCGGCGTTGGTAATTAAAAATGACGGGAAGTTTCGTTCCGGTAGGTAGAAAAAGCTTCAGGTAAATTCAGCGTTTTTTCATAAATCGCCTTACCCACAATGACCCCTTCTATCCCACCGGCTTTTGTCTTTATCAACTTTTCAATATCTTCTAAATTCCGTATTCCACCTGAATGGATCACCGGAATTGAGACAGCTTCCGCTATTTTATTTGTTGAATCGAGATCCGGACCTTCCATCGTACCGTCTTTGTCTATATTTGTATATATAATACTACACATACCGATCTCTTCGGCTCGTCGGGCAAGGGCAATATCCTCTGTTTCCGTGCCTGTTTCCCAACCGGAGATCCTTACCTGTCCGTCCAAAGCGTCTATCCCGGCAATAAAAATATCACCGTAATGCTGGACCCACCCTTCCACTTTGCGATAATTTCTTGCAAACACGGTACCAATAACAAAACGATCGATTCCCAAATCAAGCAACTCTTCTATATCATCTTCATCACGAATGCCGCCGCCCAATTCGATTGTTCCTGAAAAGGCCCTGCGTACTTTTCGAATTTTTTTTCGATTGTGCTTTCCGCCTTCCCTTGCCCCATCCAGATCAACAATATGTATTCGGGACGCTCCGGCTTTTTCAAATTCTCTCGCCATGGACGAAGGATCGGTATGATACGTTTCCGCGGTAGTATAATCACCCCGATGGAGCCTTACTACTTCACCTTCAAGTATATCGATTGCAGGGATGATAATCATAAGAACTCCTGTGCTCCGGTTTAAAATGAAAAATGATTATACCAGGTAAACGGAGAAAACTCAATCATTTTTTATAAGAAGAACATCTCGCAAACGACAATCCAAATGGCGGGCAACAATTTCACATTTTGCCATCAACAGAAAAAAAATGGGACGGTTTATTTCAGAAAGCGATTCATAATTGCCCTGCCCTTTGCTGACGACTACATCGGTTGATCCAAGAAGCTCTTGAAAATACGGGGTACAGTCCCGCAAGACGGTTCCGGTGGCCTCAGATCCGCTGGAGATAACCTCCGCGACACTTTTTAAACCCGCTTCGGCAGCATCCTCAATTACGGCGTCATTGAGAATCGGTTTACTTCGAACGGCATAGTGGACCTTTCGGATACCGGTATGTTTCAAAACCGTTTCAATCAACGCTCGATCAAAAACCGTTTCACCGGCATTGTCACCGATATAGAGTAGAGACGTAGCACTGTTTACAGCATGTAAAAACGGATCAAATTGAAAAAGGTTATTCGATTCTTTTTGAATCGACTCTTCTTCTTTATTGAGTATTGCGTGCAGCTCCTTATCGATATCCAATCCTTCGACTGCCCCGTAGTCGATGATATTTCCCGCGATCGCCAACTCCACTGCGGTTAACAACGGATTATCGGAGGCCGCTATCATGCGCCGCATTTCCGGGTAGAGGCCGAGGGCCTTCTTTGTACTTTCTTTCTTTAACCTCTTGTAGGGGTCTTCTACTCCGGCATACTCCTTCACCATTCCGTGGACCAGCTTCGTATTTTCCGGAGGGGAAGAATGGAGAGAAAAACCGCTAATAAGCCTACCGGTCCTATCGAGCATTTCTTTCTGTCCATCGGTGTCCAAACCGGAGAGACGGGAAGCGGTCAAAACCTGTTTAAGAAAGCAGGGGATACAATCGAGGTATGTTTTCATAATTCGATTTCAGCACCTACATGGAGGTTGAGACTGCTCGCAGCGTAGGCGTCTCCACCTGAACAGTGCGTCGCGCCTATCTGTTTAAAACCGAAGGCTTTCAATTCGTTTAACGTTTTCAAAGCTTCCTTCTTCTCCAGCTTCATTAAATGGAAGCCTCCTAACACCGCGTACAACGCATCGGAAGGATAATTGTTTCGCACCTGTTCTACGATTCGGATAATGCCTGGATGGGCGCATCCTGTAACGACAGAAATACCTTTTTCAGACCGAATAATCAATGCCTGTTCCGCTATTGATGAGCCGGAATGGGTCCCGATTATCTCACCGGTCGTTACGATGTTCGGCTCGATCTCTTGAAACAACCCGACCGCGTGAAACTCACCCCTGGAATTCGTCACTTTCCTTTTTAAATCGTTACTAAACCCGTCGCAGCCGTAAACCGGTAAACCCGGTTTAGAATCCAATAGGTCCCATAAACCTCCCCAATGGTCCCAATGATCGTGCGATATGACCACCCGATCAATTTCGGTAAGCGGATGATGAAGCCGGGTGAGATTTTCCAAGAGCCAGGGACCTTTTTCTCCGGTATCAAAGAGGGTGGAACCAATGAGGCAGGAAAAACCCCAACCGGAAAAGAGATGCGCTTCCTTTGTCCGGTTGTCGAAAATAATGTTCGCCTTCATATTCTACTCCGTTACTTCCAGAATCCGTTTAACGATTGTATCAAACGCCTGTTTGCCGTTAGACATCTCACCGTCTGTGACAAACGGCTTGCCCTTATCTCCGCCTGTTACAATTGATGGTTCTATGGGAATGGCCCCTAAAAACGGCACATCCATTTCATCAGCGGCTTTCTCACCGCCTCCGGAACCGAACAGGTCGATACGCTTTCCGCAGTGGGGACAGGCAAAACCGCTCATGTTTTCAATAACACCTAACACGGGAAGATTCAACTGTTTGGAAAAATTGATGCACTTTCTGGAATCGAGGATGGCCACCTCTTGAGGAGTGGTAACAATGACACTTCCTCTCATATCGGGAATAAGCTGCACCACGCTTAACGGCTCATCGCCCGTACCGGGAGGACTGTCGATAATCAAATAATCGAGTTTGCCCCATGAAACATCGGCAAGGAATTGTCGAATAACCCCCATCTTGAGCGGTCCCCTCCAAATGAAGGGGACATCCCTCTCATATCCTATCAGCGCGATACTGATTGCTCGAAGGTTTTTCTTGACCTCGATAGGATAGAGCCCCTCATTCGAACCGACAACTTTCTCATTCTCAATACCAAGCATCTTGGCGATGTTCGGACCGTGGATATCCACATCCAAAATACCGACGATATGGCCCTCTCCGGCAAGGCTCTGGGCCAAATTGACGGCCACGGTGGTTTTTCCGACTCCTCCCTTGCCGCTCATGACCATTATTTTATGTTTAATGTGGGCCATGTTTCTTTTAAGCCGTTCGTTCTGTTCAGCCTGTTCCTGCTGTTTTGTTTTATCTACCATTACACTTCACTCCGCTCTTGTTATTGTGTGTTGAATCAGGCCCCATGCCTTTTTTATCGCACTACTTACCTCGTCATCGCTGTATTCCACGGAAGGTATACCCTGTGACACCGCTTCGACAACACTCGATGAATAGGGAATTTTACCAAAAACGGGAATGTGTTTCCCGCTACAAAAACGTTCGATTTCCGCCGTATTTCCTTCATTAATCGTGTATTTATTAATAACCACACCTGTTTTAATAGAAAAATGGTCTGCTAATTCTATGACCCGCTTCATATCGTGAATTCCGGAATACGACGGTTCGGTTACAACAACCGCCAGGTCCGCTCCGGAGAGTGTGGCGATCACGGCACAGCCCATACCCGGGGGGCCGTCAACTACAACATAGCGTTGATTCGTCTGTTCGGCTATCTCTTTCGCTCTTTTCCGAACTTCGCTAACCAGTTTTCCGGAATTCTCTTCCCCGGCAAACAGGTTTGCATGGACCATCGGCCCTCGGTCCGTTCGAGACACATACCATTCACCCGATTCCCGCGGTTCCATCGAAATTGCACGTTCAGGGCAAACCGTATAACAGACTGCACACCCTTCGCACATAATCGGATCCACCTCCGCGGTTCCGTTTCGTTGCTGTATGGCCAAAAATCGGCAATATTTCTCACATTTCATGCAGCCCGTGCATTTATTACTATCCACGACCGCTTCATCACCACCCTGGAAAGGATGAGTTTCCTGTGTTACAGGATTAAGTAAAAAATGAAGGTTCGATGCATCAACATCACAGTCGGCGATCACACTTTCCTCGGCAAGAACTGCGGCCGAACCGGCGAAAACCGTTTTTCCCGTTCCGCCTTTTCCGCTGATAATAACTATCTGTTTCATGGCGATTCCGTTTCTTTAACCATTTTTCTTATAGATTCATACATGTTTTGAAATTTCTCTCGATACTCGGGCAGGTCGATGATAAAGGGAGTTCCCCTGGAATAGGCACCTGCAATCTTTTCACTGAAAGGGATTTTCAGAAGGACCGGGATTCTTTCTCTTTCACAGAAGGCGTCAATATCGCCGGTCCCGATATCCGCTCTATTTATTACCACACCCAGCGGTATTCCGAGTGGCCGCAGAGCTTGGACCGAAAGGTCTAAGTCGTGGAATCCGAATGGTGTGTTTTCGGTAACCAAGAGACAGAAATCGGCCCCTTGGACCGAAACCATCATGGGACAGGTTGTACCGGGAGGACTGTCAATAACGACAGTTACATTTTCCTGCTTCTCAAGCTTTACACGCCTTATCAGAGGAGGAGACATAGGTTCTCCTACATTGAGCCGTCCATAGAGAAGCTGCAAACCGTCACGCGTCACCTCTTCCAGTGTTCCGATCTCCCGTTCTTCTTCATAAATCGCGTTCTCCGGACACACCAGCATGCAGCCGCCGCAGCTGTGACAAAGTTGGGGAAAAACAAGAACTTCTTGGCCAATTAAAGCCAGAGCATTGAAACGACACATCTCCACACATTTCCTGCATGCGGTACACTTTCCCTGATCTACGGCAGGTATAGGGACCGAAACCGCTTCACTTCCCCCTTTTCGTCCATCAATGAAAAAGTGACTGTTCGGTTCTTCCACATCGCAATCAAGGAGCTGGACCTGTTCGGGAATAGCCAGTGACAAACAGGTTGCGACCGTTGTTTTTCCGGTACCGCCTTTTCCACTCGCGATAGCAACGGTCATTGCCTGTTCTTCCCCGCGTCCTTTTCAACGGTAGGACCTTGGGTCGGATCCACTTTCCCTTCACGGTACCGGTTCAAAGCTTCTTCTACAGTGCCTTCTACTCCTGTTACCACCTTTATGTTCCCCGCTTCCAGTGTTTTATAGGCATTCGGGCCAACATTACCGGTAAGGACGACCTGCACCTTCTTTTCAGCCATTAATTGACCCGATTGTACACCGACACCGCCGACCCTGTCCTTATTCGTATTGGGAATTGCTTCGTAACTCTCTTTTTCAGCATCATAAATAATAAAATACCGGCACCGCCCAAAACGGGGATCTACGGGGCCGTTTCGTTCTTCAGTTTCCGCTGTAACACAAATTTTCATCATTTTACTCCTGTATTAATTAATGGCTGCATTCATGATCACCCGAACCGTGACCTTCTCCACTCGAGGAACAGAGGCTCTCACCTGCTTCAATTGTCCCGTCGAGAATGCATTGGACCGTATCGTCTACGGTCTCGGTTGCACCTAAAATCCATGAGATTCCCATCTCTTCAAAAAGCAGTTGGGCCCGCCTGCCCATACCGCCCGCTACAATTCGGTCGACGTCACGATCGTGAAGAAACTGTGGTATTTTCCCCGGTTCGTGTCCCGGGTTCTCCACGACGGTCCTCGATTTAACCGTCCCCTCCTCAATATCTACAATCGTAAATTTTGCACATCGTCCAAAGTGGGGCGAGACGAGGTTCCCGTCGGTAGAAATCGCAATTCTCATATCCTTTTCCTCCAAATTATTGAATTTAATTCTCATTCTCAATTATATAATAAAAAAAACAACACAGACAATTGCCTCATATCCCGCTTTTACAAGAGGGGCAGAGTCCGTAAAACTGGACCACATGTCTGTCTATTTCAAATTGATATTTTTTCTCGAGAGTTGTTTCTATTTTTTTCATCAATTCCAGCTCCTTGTCTGAAAAATCAGAATACTTCACCACTTTAAAACAACCGGTACAGATAAGCTGGTGATAGTGACTATCATCGCCCTCTTCTTTTTCTTCCTCGGCCAATTCGTAACGGGCCTTTCCTTCGCCAAACTCGTATTTAGTTATCAAACCCATATCCGAGAGTAGATTGAGAGTACGGTAAACCGTCGCTAATCCAATACCCCGATACCGATTATGTACGATCATAAAGACCTCTTCAGCACTCAGATACCCGGAGCTTTCACTTAACACTTCCAGAATTATTTTCCTCGGAAGGGTCATCCGCAGCCCTTGCTGCTTAAAACAATGCCGCATCTTTCTGCAGTCGGGGTAATCATCAAAACCCATAAGCAACACCAATTAAATTGAGAATCATTATCATTAATATAGGGGAAGACATACAAATCGTCAAGTGGTTAAAGAGAACGGAATACGATTTCAATTGAGGTAATTGAATCAGGGACCTATTACGCCTGCATCACCTCATTTTACGAAGGACCTTCATCTTGTGAGAGTTCTTCTTTGATCCGATCAAGCACATCTTCAAGGTGGTTGAATACTTCAAGTATCTGTTCATCGTCTTCCATCCGAGCCGCCTTCTCAAGCTGTTTTGAATAGAGATGGCACGAAATAGCACCAATAGTTAGAGATACTCCTTTCAAAGAGTGAGCTGCTGACGCGATCCGTTTAAAATCCCTCTGTTCGATGCTATTAGTAAAGGTCTCGATTCTTTCTGGAATTTCTTCGAGAAAGATGTCTAAAATTTCCTGAAGAAAATCGGCATCACCCTCGACATTCTTAAGGGCTTGTGCCCGATCCAATAAGGGAGCTTCTTCCGGATTGTTACAATCTTCGATCACGATCAACTCCTGTTGAAAATTTTTTTCCAGCACTTTAACTCAATCCAACAGACCTAAACTCTTCATCTCTTCAAGAAGCTTCTGCTTTGTGATCGGTTTCGGAATATAGGCCTCGCACTGAGATTTAAACGCTTCCATAATATTTTTTGGATCATTTAGCGCGGTCGTCATAATGATTTTGGTCCCATCCAGTCCGTACTTTCCATTCTCCTTCTCAATACCCCGTATTTCCTTGAGTACTTCCTGACCGTCTTTTTTCGGCAGCATGATATCCAAACAGACCAAATCGTAAGGTTCTTTATCCTTCATCGCCAATGAAAAAGCTTCAACCGCTTCATCACCATCTACGGCCATATCACAAACTCCGTACGGTGACAGAAACTTTTGCAGCAGCTTCCTGCTGCCAAATTCATCTTCGACTATAAGAATTTTCACTGTTGTTCCACCTTTTTGACACAGGTTATCATAAAGCACCGGTATTAGACTATAAATTTTTCTCTTTTATCTTTTTAAACTCATCTTTTTGAAGGATTTTTCGGACATCAAGAAGAATTTTTACTTCATCGTCTATTTTTCCAAGTCCCCAAATATACTGCTCCTTTCCAGTTTCAGATCTAAAACTGGGAGCAGGAGAAATATCTTTATCGAAAATATCGTGTACCTCCGCAACCGTATCGACAATAAAACCAATGGCCTGACTGTCGACATTAACGACAATAATACACGTTCGGTCGTCGTAATCTCTCTCCGGTAAACCGAACCGTAACCTTAAATCGATAATTGGTATAACCTTTCCCCGCAGGTTGATCACTCCCTTTACAAAATTCGGCATATCAGGAACTTCGGTTATTTTCTGCATTTCGATAATATCAGTGACGTAAAGGATTCCAATACCATACACTTCATCACCTAAATTAAACAGCAGAAACTTGTTGTCCTGACTGTTATCATCCTCTTCGTCCGTTATCATCATCAGATCATCTTCAGCATCTCTGTTGCCTTTTATCTGCTTTTCTTGTTCCGACATAATAAACCCCCGTTACTCTTGTTGTTTGAGCCGTGTAAAAAAATATAAATACTTATAATACAAGTAATTGAAATTTTGAAAGAGGCTGTTATGGCAATTTCCTCACTTCTTCGCAATCGATTCCTCTTTTATTTGACCGCTCTCCGCATCAAAGATAAGTTTCAGTGCCTTTTTTTCCGATTTCGGTTCATAATAACGGCCATGACTCTCCACGACAACACCCGGATAGAGTGTACCCCGGACCTGTACCTCAGACGGAAAATGCTCTTCAAATCGTTCCCGAAAGTTGAAAAGGCGAAAACTCCGCTTCTCCATTATTTTTAGCAATTTCAGCTTCTCTTTCCGCACCTGCTCCAGCTTCATTTTTTCTCCTTTTTTCTCCAGCCGGTTCATCGCGGTATCGAATTCCAAAATCTTGTTCTTGATTTTCTCAATTTCCTTCTCTTCCAGTTCTATCTGGTCCGCTACCAGATAATCTTGTCCAAAAAACACCTCCGTTTTAATCCCGTTTTTTGCGCCTAAGTTCATGACGTCAAGTCCCTTTCTTGCCTTAACCAAACCACCGATGAAGCTTCCCTTTTCGCTTTCCAAGAAAAGCTTTCCATTGCATTTAACATTAGACTGCAAGCAAAAGTTTTTGATAGAAATATCTCCAACCGTGAGTAGGGTGGCCCTCTCGACAAACGCGGCCTTAATGTTTTTCTTGGTGCGAAGGACGGCCTTCCCTCCGCCTTTAACACCTTGTCCTATCTCTATATTTTTTTCGCAGGAGAGCAGCGCCGCCTCTACTCCCTCTTTAACCTGAATGGACTCCCCCGATACCACATAAAACCCGGTTTCAACACTGCCCTTAACCTGCACAGTGCCTTTGAACTTAATATTCCCGCTTTTTAGATCAACGTTTCCCTCTACAACATGAGTATCCTGAATCTCCATACTCTTCTTGTCGTAGAGCAATTTTCCATCTTTTTCGGCGATAATATTAACGCTTCCGTCGTCCTGTGTTTCCTTTTTAATGTTTTTTCCAATTTGAAGGTCGAACCCCTTGGTCTTTTTTGCGGAAATGGTTTTTCCCGTAATGTCCCAACCATCCTCGGGCTCCGTTTTCGGAGCTAAGATTTTTGCTATAAGTTCTCCCGCCTTTACCGAAATCATGTTTTGACGGTTTTTATAATCGGCCCTTCCATCCTTTTTAATGGTGACATTTTTCTGAGAGGGTAGTTGCACAAACAGTTCTAATGTATTCTCACCTGCATGGTGAGGCTGCTTTCCCTTGGCGATAAGGAGGTTTGTGACGGCCTCCCCTCTTTTAGCCGTTTCCATCGCTTTTTCGATCGCCTCGTGGTTAATGCCCTGTTGCACCTCATTTTCAGCAAGTTTCTTTTTGATTAACTCAATATCAAGCTGTTTCCCAATCCCTTCAGCCGGACGGAGAGAGAGATATGCCCTCATTTTATCCTCCGACACGGTAACATCGGCTTCACTGTCCCGGTGCGGACGTATACGAAGGAGGACCGTTCCCGCACGGGAGCCTTTCTCTACAACTCCGCCGACTTCAGCCTGCGCCGTACCCTGCTCCATTCGAACATTTTCATACAGTTTTAGAGATATCTCTTTCGGTTCCGCGGCAGGGACAGGATTACCATACACATCCTTGCCGTCTTTCCCTTTTTTACCTTTTTCAATCTTGGCAACAGCTTGATGCCTAACGACAAAACCCATTTCTTCTACTTCCAAGACATGAAAATCGTTAAAAGAGTTTATTCCTGGAAATTGTGTCTCATCCGAAGCCGCGAGAGCCTCTTTCATCTCCTCTCGTTCAGATTCATCAAAAAACGTTACATTAAAAGAGATTTTACCGTCTTCGGGAAGTTCCGGAACCGTTCCTTCGGCAAGAGGATAATCGGTTAATACCATCTTCGATGAGCGATAAAAATCCATTATGTCTTTTTTAATGTTTTCAGTATTAAACCCTTTAATCCCACTCTCTCGAAGTGCCTTCCCCACCTCTTTTAATTCCAGCGGTTTCCCTTTCCCCCTTCCTTTCCTTATTTCCAACGTTGCCTTCAGATTGTCCTCAGTTACATGGACATCTACCGAAGCGTCGCTGTCACCGCTAACGACAACGTCGTGCAGCTCTCTTCCCTCCTCAATCGATTGCAGAATAAGATTCTCTATTTCATCCGGCGGAATTATCAAATCCTCGGGATATTCGAGCTTTTTTATCTCTTCTACTATTTTTCCCGGTGTAGGAGGTGTGGAATGTTTACTCCCGGGCGAGAAGGATAGATAACAGGTCGCCTTGTCTTTCGAAAGATGAACGCTCCATTCATGCATCCGGAAAGGAAGGACTTCGACCCAATTCCGGCCTCGTCGTACAATACCTGCTTCGGCGGCAACGATGTCGCTTTTACTCTTTTCCGTTCCTCTGCCGGGATAAACCGCCGGTTCGGTTTCGGAGAGCGGTATAACGGGTGTTCCGAATACATCCTTGCCGGGTTTACCCGGTTTTGCGGGAATGATTCCGGCAAGTTTCTGTCCCTCTTCAGCCCATCCAAAATCTATTACAGTCGGATCAACGTCAACCGGCTCTTCGACCTTTCGCTTTTCCGTTATCTCTTCAAATTCTTCTTTCTGCTGCAAAAAAGGCAGTTTCTGTTTTTTTTGGACCTTCCTTTTTACCTTAACTTTTTCAGTTTTCTCCTTTGTTACGCGGGGGGCATCCGTTTCCTGCAGAAAACGTTCGATATCGGAGATACTTTCCTCAGGTCTGGAAAACTCTTCCCAGACCGCCTCTTCAGCCACCGGATCCTCGGCGGGTGAACCTGTAGCGATGGTTACCGTTTGAGTGTTGACCCGGCCGTCGCCTCGTTTTACAGGCTGCTTAGCCCAATCGTCGGCAATTGAATCGATCGAGCCGGAACTGTATCCCTCACTGATTTTTTCCGAGGCAATCAGCCGTTTTATTTTCTCCGCGTCCCACTCTTCACCTTCCTCTTCGGGTGTAAAAATAAGGCGCGCCTCCAAACCCGACTCATCTACCTCTACACGGAGTGAGCCTTTTACTATCGTATCACTCATTCAACAAATCCGGCATTTATTGCTTTAACCAATTTAGATTTCATGAAATTGTTTTCTTTCTTCAATTGGTTTATCTCGTACTGCTGCGTTTTAATGGTTTCTATCAAGTCACCGCCGGTCAACGCTCTGGCGTGCAAAAGGTCTTC
>CAZJBZ010000102.1:0-13163 GCA_964543975.1 uncultured Spirochaetales bacterium | reverse complement strand
CCTCGATACAGCGGTCGATAAGCTGTTTCTGGCGCAGACTATCGATGACCGGCGTTTCCCGCGTCACCGTGTCTCCCTCGAGGGAACGACGAACAATTTCCCGTTCAATGGATTGGAAACCCTCCCCCGTTACCGCGCTGACCTGCATCATGACGGCAGGGATGCTTCCGCTTTGAGAGTTGTTTTTCCTCTTCGTCGTGGGAACGTGCTGAGAAAGGTCGCTTTTATTCATTATTATCACGATTCGATCTTCTACAGAGGGGTCGGTCACGAACCGGCGGTCATCGTCCGAAAGCCCAACCGTACCGTCAACAACATACAAAATAATGTCTGCCCGGTCAATTAATTTCTCACTCCTCTCTATTCCCGCGGCTTCAATTGGATTATGGGAGATGCGAAGGCCGGCGGTATCGTACAGTTTGACCGGTATTCCTTCTACGGTAAGCCACGATTCAATATAATCACGGGTTGTCCCGTGAACTTCCGAAACGATGGAACGGTCCTCCCGCAAAAAGAGGTTGAAAAGAGAAGACTTGCCGGCATTCGTCGGACCGGCCAATACCACCAGGACCCCTTCTTGGTAGACCTTTCCCACCCGATAAGTCTCCGCAAGTGCAATCAAAGTACTTTTCAACTGTTCAACACGGGTGAGTGGAACCGCCTCATGAGCCGCTTCGGGCTCCTCATCCGAATAATCGAGTTGGAGTTCAATTTTTGTCAAGATGTCGGCAAGAGCGGCCTTGGCCGCGTTGATTCTCGATTCTATTCCGCCCGACAGCCGATGGAGGGCCAGTGAATGGGCCTTCCCCGATTTTGAAGCAATAATTTCCCGGACCGCTTCCGCCCGCGTCAAGTCGACTTTACCGTTTAAAAACGCACGCAAGGTAAACTCCCCGCGAGCTGCCTGTCTGAACCCACGGTTGAAGAGAAGCTCGAGAATTTTAGCCGCGCCCGCCATATTGCCGTGAATCGAAAGTTCGACACCGTCTTGACCGGTATAACTGCGAGGTGAACGAAACACCGTAGCCAAAACCTCGTCCAACGGGTCCCCCGTTTCGGGGTCGATGATCTTCCCGTAAACCGCGGTATATGCCTTCGCTTCGAGAAGTGCTTTTCGGCGGGAAAAACAGTGCGCGATTTTTTCTATCGATTCTTCTCCCGACGTTCTGATGACCGCCAACGCGCTTTCTCCCCATGGGGTAGCCAAGGCGGCGAGACAGTCGTCGGGGTAATAATCGTGTTGCTCCATGATACCCCTAGTATAGATACAATGGGTTCTCTTGACAACTGATGACGCTAACAGCAAAATACGATAGTATGCGGTTATATTCAAAATAATCTGCTAACTGAGGAGATGCAAGCATGACTGAAAATTTATTTACCTTAGAGGGAAAACGAGCACTGGTAACCGGATCCAGCAGAGGTTTGGGACAGTATATGGCAATTGCCTTAGCTCGAGCGGGCGCGGACCTTCTCCTTACTTCCCGCGATCGGAATAACTGCAAAGATACTGAAGGGAAAATACGCTCATTAGGAAAAGAAGTCCATTCCTTCAGTCTGGAAGTGCGCTCTGAGGAGAGCATTAAAAAGACCGCTGACGCTATTCTCGCCGATTACGGCGGAGTTGATATTTTAGTAAATAACGCGGGAAGCAATGTCCGAAAACCATCGGTCGAAGTGACCTGGGAAGATTGGGACAAGGTTGTCGACGGTAACCTCAAGAGCCAGTTTTTCATGTCTACCACGCTTGTTGCTCCGATGATGAAAAGGAAAAAGGGAAGAATCATAAACATAGGATCGGGGACCTCCTTCTTCGGCATTCCGGGAATCGTCCCCTACTGTGCCGGCAGAGGGGGCGTACTCCAAATGACCAAAGCGTTGGCCGCTGAATGGGCAGAATATGGAATAACGGTTAACTGTCTTGCTCCGGGATGGTTCAAGACGGAACAAACCAAAATCCTCTACGAGAACCAACCGTGGCTCGAGTATATTACCGACCGAATCCCGGCGAGAAGACCGGGGCATCCGACCGATTTGGACGGAGCGGTTGTCTTTCTCGCTTCCGACGCGGCTGAATATGTGAACGGAATCATTCTCGCGGTGGACGGCGGCTTCACTACCGGCAGCACCAAAGCGACCGTCTGACGAAGAGAAAAGGAATCGACCGTGGAACCTTTGGACCTGTCCAACATGGATGAAAAGAGCGCGAAAGAGTATGTGGTAGCGCTTCTAACCACACTCAAGCAAACCACGGCAAAACGGAAAGAGGTGGAAAAAGAGGTGGAGCTGTGGGAGGGCCGGGTAACGTTGGCGGAGGAAAATGAACGACCGGACCTTCGGGCCCAGGCCGCCGGTTTGCTCGAAGAGAAAAAGGATGCGTTGTCCCGTCTGCAATCGGAAGAAGCCGCTTTTAAACGCGAACTGAACAGTGCCGAATCACAGTTGCGTATGATACAAAATCAGCCTGAGTTTACGATTAACGCGGACAAGCTCTTGGCGGAGTTGGAAATGGTGGTTGGTGAAGTCGATGAGACGAGGGACCATTTTCGTGAGTTTGAAGCCGAGCAGGCGTTGGAAAAATTACGGAAAAAGATGGCCGCAAATAACGGAAAAAACGGAAGCTGATTACGGCAGTCTTTCGGCGAAACTCTCTCCAAATTCACGGCCTATTCCCTTAAAGGCGGCCGACATGGCGGTCCTGATATCGCTTCCCCTCATTCCGGTTGAATTGGTTTCTCGATACACTATTCTTTTTGTGCCCAGTTCAGCAACTTTCAAGGTGCCGGAGACTTCAACCGTATAGCTGTCTTTGCTATCGCTGAAGTTGGTGATCCCGATTACACCGTAGATTAATCGTTCGAACGAACCTCCAAACTGTTTTTCGGCAGCAGACAAAAGGGCCTCCTCTTCCACGTGCTGGAGAGGAACATCCATTGTCACTATTTCCACCTGAAATCCCTCCGCCCTCAGACTTTCCAAGACTCCCGAGGCGGAATCGGTACTGTCGCGACGATTACCGGCCCTATCAACCTCTACGATATAAATTCCTGTAGGGATCACATCGGCACGCGAAAGTGAAATATAAGTAAACCGGACCGACTTTTTTTCGATTACCTCACGTAATAAAGCAACATGACTCTGCAGCCCTTCCGGAACAGTCCTCAGTGCATCTTCATAGGTTCGGATATCTAATTCCATGGTTACCGTTTCTCTGCCGAGAAACTGGGGCGAAGGCGGCTGAAAAGAAACAATGCCTTCCTGATTGCTCACGACATTATCTTCCACCGTAACACTGTTTCCATTTGCATCTTTTTGCCGATAGCGGACCGTAACAGCAACATCGGGGAGAGTAATTCGCTCCGCACCGTCTTCTGTGTAGATCTGAAGAAGAAGAGGTCCGGAGAACGGAGTGTTACTATATGTCTGAAGATTATTGTTTAACCGTTCCAGCTCAATTGATTGAAATGACTCCGCAGCTTTCGTGATATTCCGAATAAACTGTTGTTCTTTAGCTGTTACTTGAGGTCCTAAAGCTCCGACTGCCGCCTTTACATAGTGTAAACCGGCATGATAGCAGAAATGCTGCTCAAAGAGAAAATCCGCCCTCTCTTCAGCTTGGGCCACCGCGTCCTCCTGCGGTGAAAAGAGAGACTCGGCTTGCCGTCGTCTCAACTCCAATTCCGCCTTATCCACGGCGGCAAGGAGATAGCGTCTTATTTTATCCCCTTCTTGCATACTCCAGCTTTTTTCTATTGAACGTTTTACTAAATCGTTAATGTTATTCCGGTAATCATCATATCGATTTCTTGTTTTAAGGGAAGTTTGAGGCGATATGGTTATGCCGATTTCGGAGAGAAGTGTATCGGTAATCGAAACGACGGCGTTCTCTTGTGCCGCTGCTTGACTTCCTCCTCTGCCGTGTCCGATAAAAAAGGTAATTTCTTCCGTATCTTCAGGCGGGGCTTCGATCCATTCGGGGGGGAAAGGAGAAAAACCAACATTCCGAGGATACTCTTCGCCTTGATTGTCTCCATCTTTCCCTGTAGCACAGCCGAGAAGTAGAAGGAGCACCACTGCCGCGGAAAGTACAACCGTGATGCGACTGCTCCTCATTCTCGTCATTATTCAAAAAAACCTCCATTTATTCTATCGTCTTATCGAAAGCCTAACTATACTAATATTTTATTCGAACACCCGCGCCGACGACAATACCGCCATAATTGGGGAAATCGGTTAAACCAAACCAGTAAGAATATCCCGCGTTTAAAAAGATCCGAAAACTATTGGATAGTAAAAAGTGGACAAATAGTTCGGTCTTAAATCCCGCGTGTGAGATTAAAAACGGTTCCGTTCCGCCTGTGGGGAATGTCCCCGTTACGCCGCCGCTTACGGCGGGTGTAAAGAGAAAACGGCCGAGATACCAGGCCAATTCCACACCTCCGTGCAGGGTCAACGGGAAACCGAACGGCAGGGGAGATCCTCCGGAGACAAAAATGAGTGGAAACTCTAACCCTAGAAAGGGCTTTATCCAATAGAAACCGCGGGACAGACTTTGGCGTACACCAATGTGGAGTGCCTGTAAAGTGGGCTCCTCAAAACTGAGAAGGGCATGGGTATAGATCGTCGATTCGGTACCTAATCTGGGAATTTTTTTAATGTGGTCGCCAATTTGCGGTTTTCCGTTGGAAAAAAGGACCCTTGCGAATGAGAGATTATCTTCAACCCGCTTAACGATGAGAAGTCCGGTTTGCTCGGTTATCGCGTCTCCCGAATCGGTAATTCTTGTATCAACAATGGCATATTCATCTCCGGCGCGGACCCCCAGCGTTTTTCCAAACTCGATGACCACTTCCCAGCGGTTTAATACATCAATTATCCCGCTTCGCATCTGAAGCTGGGGAATGCGTTTAATTTCATAATTAAACTGTGTTGAAATGTCATCCAGCGCGTCCTGGATCGCGGCCGTGCGTGTAGGTTCTATTCCTGAGGTCTCCACTGTAAAAAGCGCGGCCGGTCTAAAATCATCCACGTTTATAATGGAAAACTTAGTCCCTATCTCAACCAAAGAATCTCCGCTTTGGTTTTCTTTTACGGACAGAAAATCGATAAAAGGAATGACGATAAAGGAGGACCGCATAAGTTGAGAGAGATCTTCGGGATTGAAGGTTGCATCTCCTATCGTGACCGATTGTGAGAGTTTCGTTTTCCCTCTCTTTCTATCATCTAAAACATCGATCAATTGACCTGCCTCAAGAGAAGTTAAAGCATGTTCCATGCTCTCTACTTCAAACGGTTCAAGCTCATTTAGAATCTCCTGTAATTCTCTATTGATGGGGGCAAGCATCTTTTCACTTACCTCTCCTTGTCCATCTGCAACATTAAAAATGGTGATTATTTTTTTAATAGTCTCCTCTTGGGCGTTTAGCCACGTGCAGGAGAAGCCAAGCAAAAAAAGAACTATGTATATCTTTTTAATCATAAATTCCTCTTTACAACACCACCGCATTATAAATTGTGACGGTATTTGCTGAAATAGTTTGATACTAACAATAGAGGTGGGCCTCAAAAAAAATAATTGTTTGTGGTAATCACGTTTACGTTGAATTATAGTCCGGTGACTTTTTCACATCAGTTTCAGCACCATCCGGAGCAGAATCTTTCTTAACAGTACGTAACGGCACTGAATGGATAAGTATTTTTTCCAGTAGGAAGATATCTTCTTTCCCGCCGTTCGTAAAAGTAATATTCATTGGTATATTGTCCGCCTCATAAGGAAACGCGGCTATCTCTTTGGTTCCGATAACAACCTTCATTCCGTTTTCATCATGCAAAAAATCAATAAGAAGTGTTCTGTTGTCCGGAGTAAAGGAGGCCGATTCTTCTTCCGCGCTCATCACCGTCCCGTCCAGCCCGATCGAAATCGGAATAAACTCCTCATACGAAGAATCGATCCGCAACGTTTGTACGTTCGATCCAATGGCCTGGGAGAAATGCAGTTCGAATGATATTTGTTCATGGCCGACAACAAACTCGGGAATAGCCACAGCACCCTCAGGCTCGATTACCAACTGTCCGGCACTGACGGAAAGCGATTCTTCCGTTTCAAAATCCTCGGGAAGATAGAGTCCGTCAAAGCCTTCAGCGTACAGAAGGTCACCATCGTACTGCTCTTTGGCGCGTCGAAAGAAAATTCCGGGATCCGTATTCTCTCTCCCTTTATTATCTCGATAGAACACGCTGAATTCATCAATAACACCGACAAACCCATCCTCACCGCCTATCCGAGAGAAACCTTCCGGTGTTACCGGAAAAGCGGGTAAATCAAACTTTTCAGTCTTTATCCGGTTGCCGTCCGCATACCAGATAAAAACAACCTCGTTACCATCAGGAAAAAGTGAAAGCCCTATCTGATAGGCCGTTTCCGATAACAGTGTTATATCGGAACGTGAGATAATTGTTTTTTCGTCGTAATCGACTGCCGCCGTAACCATTCCACTTTCATCCGTTGAGAGCCGAAAAGAAAAACTTTCAGCCGAATCCGTAGTTAGAAAGAGGACCTTGTTTTTCGGTTGTTTATCGAGATAGAGTTTCATTGAAAGCGTGAAAGGTCCGAAAAATGTTTCATCAAAGGGCAAAAGGACCTCTTCAACGGCAAAGCCCGATTCTCCGTCACAATAGTATCCGAAAACATTTCCGCGCACATCTACTGTGGGATTTCCGATCGGCTCAATGCCGCCCTTAACGGGTCCGGCTCCGGTATCCTCCATACTGCCCTGAAAATGGAGCAAGCTATAGAAATTTTCATCCTCAAAATCAGGAGAAGAAGAAGTCTGCTGCTCCTTTACGAATATTTCGGCTTCCATATACTCTTCAGATTGAAACTCAAACGATCCCCCCGTCGGTGGGGCACAAGGGAAAATTTCCAGTTTGACCGAGTAGACGCCTTCGATCTCAGGAGCGTCCCAGTGCAGCTTATCGTAACCTTGAGAAAGAAGTCCTTTTTTTAATATTGTGTCGTCCATGCTCCAACGAACGTATGGGTCGGAATCGACAGGATACTCAAATTTCCCGGAAAGAAGAGCTTCGGCGCCGGGAGTGATTGTCGGCGGAAACGAGGTAATATTAGTGACCGAATAGGTTTCTTCTACGTAGAAAAACTCAACCACATGTTCAACCGCAATCTCTCCTTCTGCATCATATCCCTGATATTTGATCATATAGTGCCCGCTATCAATATCCGGAAGTTTAATTTCAGGAAGTTCGCTTTTGAGTAGTTCGGCAGCATCCAAAATCTGAGTTCCGACAAGGGTACCGTCGGGTGCAAGAAGATCAACCGTAACCTTTTTAAGGACTACACGGTCTTTATCATATGAAAGAGAGAGAGGAATTGTCTTTTCAGCCGAAAGGAAGGAACCGGTTTGAATACTCTCAATCGTTATCTCTTCTTCCTCTTCCCCTCCGGACATAAAAGTCATAGGCGCTTCACAAGCGAGCATACCGAGAGTAATAATTGATATTAGCAGCCCCGAGATTGACTTTTTCATGTTCCTACACTAATAATACCACATTTTCATCCATTATCAAGTAGAAATTATGCTTCGCGCGGGCCTCTTGCGGCATGGGACTATGAGGCACTTGAACACAGCATCTCTTTCATGTAGCTTGTTGTCGTAAGAGGCTTTATTATGTACCCGATTCAGGCGGTTATTCATCTGTCCAATTTTCGTAAAAACCTTCGTTCTATTAAAAACCATATTGCTCCTCATGTGAAAATTTGCGCGGCCATCAAAGCCGACGCGTACGGGCACGGAAGCAGCGAAATCGCCCGAACCGCCGTCGACGAACAGGTCGACTACTTGGCCGTGGCAAGGACCGATGAGGGATTGTCGTTGAGAGAATCCGGCATCGATACTCCGATTCTGGTATTGGGACTGCCGATACCTGATGAAATTCCACTCCTCATCGCCCACCGGTTAGCGACGCTGGTAGCGGATAAAACCGTCATAGAAATGATCGAAACGGAGGCTCAAAAGAGAGGAGTAAAACCGGAACTGCATATAAAGGTCGATACCGGAATGGGAAGAATCGGCTGTACACCGGAAGAAGCTGAACCGCTGGCTCGCATGATAGCACAATCAAAGTGGCTGAAATTAGGCGGTGTCTGTACTCATTTTCCGACGGCCGATGAAAGCGATCTCTCCTATACCACAACACAAATAGAACGTTTTCAAAGAGCGGTCGACGCAATGAAGACAAAGGGGATTGATCCCGGTATTGTACACGCGGCGAACTCCGGTGCCGTCCTTCACTGCCCTGAATCCCATTTTAACATGGTCCGTCCCGGAATTCTGCTCTACGGCTACTATCCCTCTCGAGAACAGAAACGTATTCTCTCCGTTGCTCCGGTGATGGAACTGGAAACCAATGTAACGTTTCTAAAAAAAGTTCCCCCCGATACTCCGATTTCATACGGATTGACCTATAGAACAACAAAAGAAACGGTAATCGCAACCCTGCCTGTAGGATACGGTGACGGTTACAGCAGACTCCTTTCGAATAAAGGAGAAGTACTGATCAACGGAAAACGGTACCCCATTGCCGGCCGGGTTTGTATGGACCAAACCATGGTCGATATTGGATTAGATTCGGGAATAAAACTCTTCGACAGAGTGGTCCTCTTCGGTCCCGACCCGCGTGGTCCGTCGGCGGAAGAGCTCGCCGATGCAATCGGTACCATCTCTTATGAGGTGATCACCGGTATCAGTAAACGGGTACAGAGAGTTTATCGTTAAAAACCCTAAAAGTCGTTAAAGAAATCGTCGTTATCGATGGGATTATCACCGGAGAAAATATCATCCATGAGGGGATCGGATCCGGGGGAAAGTTCTCCTTCGGGAGAGATGTCCCAATTCATTAGAGAGTAAATGTCGAAGACATGACGGACCTGTGCCATCTTCCAAGCGAGGTTCTTCTGTTCCTTTTTAAAATCTCTAAAAAAATCATCGGTACTATATCCGGACCAGAGCAGACCTCTTTGCAGTTTTTTTGTATCGTAGAGGTCGGTTATACCCCAAACGCGATAAAATACATGTTCAAAGAGGAAAATGATGCTGCGCATACGGAATACCGCGGTACTTACGGCGATTTTATCTTTAACCGCCGAACCCATGGTCCCTCCACCGCCTTTTTGATTTTCCCACCGTTGAAATACTTCATTATGTTCCATCAAACTGCTGTACGCTTGGTTGAATTTTTCTTTGTAATCGATGTAATTGCCCGCTAATTGTTTTAAGGAACCTAATGAGTTTGCCAGGAAATATTCTATTTTCTGATCGAGCCAGTTACGTTCGAACGCCTCCACATCTGAGGTTTCTACCGAAAGAGGTCGTATTGATTCGTCCCGCTGCTGTTCCACCGCGGTACGGGGCTGCGCAATCCGTTCATCGCCGCGTTTATTCTTACAAGAAACTTTCCCCTCCGTACAGGTTACTAATACTGAACCGTCCGGAGCGGTTATGACACGAAACTCGGTACCCCGCACCCCCATGGCCGCATTCTGTGTATTGACGATTACTTCTCCGCGACCGGCAAGTTTTTGGACTTTGAGAGAGAGAGACCCGGTCAATAACTGAAACGACGCTCTGTTTTTCTCATATCCGGCTTCAAAATCAAAATAGAAAGCCGTATTTTCGGTTACTTTAACCATTGTATTTTCAGCGATGGCGGAAAAAAGCCCTATTTCCGCGTATCCGCCGGTGTAGGTTTCCATTAAATCAAAGCGTTCAATATCCATACCTATGGTGACCGAGTTAAAGGGAACGTATTTTCCGTCCCTGTAGACATCAACTTCACCTTCGAGATATTCGACGCTTCCCATCAATTCCGCTTTGCCCCGGGAAGATACCTGTTGGGCGGGGAGGTACGGTAATACAACAAAGAGGAATAGCAAAAGAAATGAAAAAAGCGGGGATAAGTGCTTCATTTTGTATCCTACTATATCACGCCTTTTATCGTTCATCAATGAAATTTTTCGGTGTACGGCAGCTGCGCTCTTGTGGCCCACAGGCCGGTCAGTTCGACAATCGTCTGGGAAGCTTTCGCCATAATCGAGAGGGCGGCCCACTCTTTCTCACCGTGAAAGTTTGCTCCTCCTGTGAAAACATTCGGAGTCGGTATACCCAGTTCGCTGAGCCGTGCGCCGTCGGTACCGCCGCGAATCTGCTTCATTTCAGGCTGCAATCCGGTTTTTTGTATCGCTTCCTTGAGTAGTTCGACGCCTTTCGGTGCTTTCGAGATATACTCACGCATATTTGAATACTGTTTCCGGATGGATACGGACACGCTACCCCCGGGATATATCTTTTCCACGGCACCGGCCATGGCCCTAACTGTCTCTATTCTCCGGTCGATCTCTTCTTTTTGAAAATCACGGAGGAAAACATCAACCGCGGTCCTCGAACTGTTACCCCTTATTTCAAGCGGTAGATAAAATCCGTACGCTCCGTCGGTCGCTTCGGGCGATTCATTTCTCGGCAGCATCGAGAGAAATGAACCGGCCATGCTGACGGCATTTACCATCTTTCCTCTCGCGTGTCCCGGATGTATGGCAACACCTTTAAAAATCAAGGAGACACTGTATCCGTAAAAACACTCCGCCTCAATTATCCCTCCTCCGTCTCCGTCCAGCGTATAGCAGTAGGAAGAGAGAATTTTTTCACGGGGAAAACGGTCCATTCCTTTCCCGGTCTCTTCATCCGGAGTAAAGACAACCTCGATTTGACCGTGCGGGAGCTCAGGATGTTTCAGCAGCCAAGCGACAGCCGTCATAATTTCCGCGACACCCGCTTTGTCGTCCGCTCCAAGGAGAGTTGTACCGTCGGCGGTAATAATTGTTTGACCGATATACTTCCGTAGCTCGGGAAACTCCGCGGGGTCGATAACGGTCCCGCGTTTTAGGGCGATTGGGGACCCGTCGTACTTGTGGTGGATTTGCGGTGTCACATCCACCCCCGGAGCCTCCGCGGACGTATCCACATGCGCGAGAAACCCGATGACCGGGACCTCTTTTCCGTCCCGCACATTCGACTGCATTCGGCCGATGAGAAAACCATTCTCATCGAGCTCGACATCCTCGATACCGAGTTCTATCAATTCATCGCGGAGTAGGCGAAGCAGTGTCCACTGCCCCTCCGTCGAGGGTGTGTTATCCGCATGCCGGTCCGATGTCGTCTCTATCTTCACATACCGTAAAAATCTTGTTTTAACGTCATTCTCCAGCCACTCAATCTGTTTCTTACCTCTTTCTGTATCCATACTAATGGATACTACAGGGGATAAATGCGAAAGTCAAACTGGAAGAGAAGAGAAAAAAATGGCTGCAAAGTTGCCTTACCATCAACCTTGCAGCATGGAAGGAAATATATAAAAAAAGGAGGTACATTAATAAAAGCACGCAATTAGTTAAAAAGTTACAAAAAATCAAACTGGACGGAAAATTAATGCCGGGGAAAGCCGAACGGACATGATTTCACTGGATTTTTCACGACACCTATGGTATAAAGAGTTTTCTGTAGGAGTCACGTAGTGAAGGAAGAAAGAATTGAATCAATTATCGATAAAAATAAGAAAAAGAAAAGGAGAAAGGAACGGAGAAAAATAAAAACCTCAAAGGTGTTCTGGGAACTTCTTCGTTTGACGGTCGGCAACATTTTGAAGAAAAAGTTCCGTTTAGAAGGTGAAAATCTCGAGCTTTTTCGAGGGCTTACCCCTCCTTACTTCCTTATATCAAATCATAACAGTTTTTGGGGGCCGTTTCTCCTGGCCTATTTAGTCCCTCATCCTGTTTCCTTCGTGGTGAGTGATGCGAATTTTCGCTCTCCCTTAATGAATGTGGTCTTGGGATTGATCGGTGCCATCCCCAAGACAAAAGTCATTTCAGATCTGGATACCATAAAATATATTATGGAAATTCGGCATAAAAAGGGTGTTATCGGACTTTTCCCGGAAGGGCAGAATTCGTACGACGGACACGCGCAACCAATCTTTTATTCTACCGCTAAATTGATAAAGCGGTCCAAAATCCCGGTGGTCTTCGGTGATAAACGGGGTTCATACCTCTCTTTCCCCAGATGGGCGAAAAACCCGAGACACGGCAAGGTCCATATCAAATATCATATTGTGTTCACCCCCGAATCCCTCTCGAAAATGTCTATTCAGGAGATATACCAAAAGTTGGTGGACCTGCTGGACTACGACGAGTTTGAACATCAGAAGGAAGCAATGGTACCGTACGACGGTAAAGACAGGGCCGAGTATTTGGAGATACTCCTCTTCGTCTGTCCAAACTGTCATTCACTGGCCTCCCTTACTTCCAAAGGGGATGAGTTTACCTGTCACGAATGCGGGTATTCGGTTGTGTATGACAGGTACTGTTTTTTTGAAAATAAAAAAGGAAAAACTTTTTTTTCAACGGTCCGTGACTGGAATGTATGGCAACTGGACTATATCGACCATCTATTCAACAAAAAGGCAGAAACCGCTCCCGACGAGTTGCTATTTGAGGAAACGGATATGGAGATGTTTGTCGGTTACAAAACCGAGCCCATGCGAAAAACCGGGGAAGGCGCCCTTTCTCTCTTTTGCGACAGGATCGTTTTACGAACACAAAACGGCAGTGATTTGGAGTTCTTCCTCGAAAAAATCCAAGGCGCCAACATGCACAATGAGGAGAAACTCGATTTTTATTACGAAGATACTCTTTTCCGTTTTTCAAGTCCCAAACCGAACATCTCCCTCTATAAATGGTATAACTTTGTTCAGATATTGAAGACCAATAGAGAAGAACAGCGACAAACAGTCTAACAAGGAGGTCCGAATTGAAAGGTGACGGTATTCTCCTCTGTCGGAAGTGCGGTTCGGAATTGCCGATTAATGGGCCTGTGTGGCGATGCTCCTGCGGAGGAGTACTGCATGCAGTCTGGGATTATTCTCTGGATTTTCACGCCTTAGGCGGCCGCCCTTTCACGATGTGGCGGTACAGAGAAGCGTTCCCCATCAACGACGATGCTTCGATTATAAGTTTTCAAGAAGGCTTTACTCCGCTCATCCCGCTTACGCGGTTTATGACAGGAGATTCAAAGGTATACATAAAACAAGACCACCTT
>CAZJBZ010000101.1:0-13208 GCA_964543975.1 uncultured Spirochaetales bacterium | reverse complement strand
CTATTTGGGCAGTTACCTCGCTATTTTGAAGGTAATTCTTAATCTGCTCTGCGTTGGTTTCAGCATTTTTCCCGCAATGAAAATTGCTCCCAATGACTAAACAACGCAAGTCTATGTTTTTTATGATTTTAAAAATAAAATCCTTTCCCGATAGTTTACTAAAATCGGGAGAAAAGTCAATGAGAATTGTCAACTCTATCCCTAAACTATCAAGGATATCCGTTTTTTGTCTGAGTGTAAACAAATCGCCGGGATAATCTTCCTTTTTTAATAATTGTGCCGGATTTGATGAAAATGTAATAACCGTAGGGCTCAGGTTATAGGGATTATTGACTACGTGACGAATTAATTTTTGATGTCCGATATGCAGACCATCAAAAACCCCGATTGTTGCGGCCGTTTTTGTATGAAGAGGTGTCCCCTCCTGTAAAAATTCCTCCCATCCAATTATGACCATTATGACAAACCTACAAATTTATAAACGAGGTTTGGACCATTCTTTTCCATCAAAGAACCAAATTGGCCTCTTTTATTAAAAAGAGCCACTAATCCGCACTCAGAAGAACACTCAGGTACATTTTCCGAGTCTATTGGTTTCCCGTAGCGGATTTTATCAAACACATTGTCTGTAGTAATGACAACTTCAATTTGAGGAATCGATTGGAAACAGTCGTAGGGGCCGAGAACATCTTTTTGAGGGTCAAAATCTTCTTCCGTTACCGAGTTTTCGAGGGTAAAAGCTCCTATCCGTTCTCGTCTTAATTCGCAAACTGAACCGACAGCATCACACTGGTGAGCAATATCACGGGCTAACGATCTAATATACGTTCCTTTCGAACAATCCACTCGTAACTTTAATAACGGCGGTTCATACGACAAAAGAGTGAGGGAATGTATTATGATAGGTTTAGCCGGTAACTCAACATTTATCCCTTTTCTTGCCAAACGATACGCTCTTTCACCTTTTACATGAACGGCGGAATAAAGCGGTGGTATTTGCAGACTTGGCCCCTCGAATACTGAAAGAGTGTTTTCTATTGCGGATAGAGAAGGCAACCTGCTTTCGGCGACGATACGCCCTTCAGGATCCAGTGTGTCTGTTTCTATACCAAACTGTATTGTTGTAACATACGTTTTCGAAAAATGGGTAAAAAATCTTGATAACTTTGTCATTTTCCCCACAAGGACAATAAGGAGACCCTCCGCGAATTTATCGAGAGTTCCCGCATGTCCTACCTTTGAGGAATGTAATCTCTTTTTGATGGAGGAAAGCGAAGAGAAGGAAGTTTTATCCGCCGTTTTGTTGAGCAGAATAAGTCCCGAATACACATGATTCAACTTCTCGCCCTTTCGTCGATGAGTCTATTAATCTCGAATCCTTCTTTGATGGATGTATCGACATAAAAGGTCAATTTGGGAGTGCTTCGGGTGTGTAATTTCTTTCCCAACACTTGCTGGATAAAGCCGGCAGCGTGGTTAAGCGCTTCTACTCCCTGTTCAAGTTGATCGTAATTTTTGAAACTCGAGATAAAAATCTTTGCGTATTGAATATCTTTCGAAACCGATACTCTGCTAACTGTTAGGTGAGTAGAAACTCTTGGATCTTTAATACGTTTTTCAATAATATATGATCCAATCTCTTTCGCTAATAAACTTTCGACTTTTTTTATTCTATATCCGGACATTAGAAACTTAACCTCTATCTAATGTTTTCGCTATTTCTTTCATTTCAAATACTTCGAATTGGTCACCAACTTTGATGTCGTTGAAATTATCAATGCCAATACCGCATTCATAGTTTGTATCTACTTCCCGAACATCCTCTTTGAATCTTTTAAGCGATGATATGGTACCAGTGTGAATCTCTATACCGTCTCGGATAATATGTACTTTTGCACCTCGAGTGATTTTCCCGGTTGTGACAAAACAGCCGGCAATAACACCAATTTTAGGTACCTTAAATATATCGCGTACCTCGACGGTTCCTATGGTTTCTTCTTTTATTTCCGGAGCGAGTAGACCTTCCATAGCAGCTTTTATATCGTTGATCGCGTCATAGATAACGTTATATTTTCGAATTTCCACCTTATCATGATCAGCGAGAGCGGCAGCCTGTGCGGTCGGTCGTACATGGAATCCGATTATTATTGCGTTAGACGCTGAAGCAAGCATAACATCACTCTCATTGATTGCACCCGCCGAAGCGTGGATAACATCCAAACGTATTTCGTTAGTGCTTAACCGTGTTAAGGCAGTCTGAAGTGCTTCGGCAGAGCCGTGTACATCTCCTTTGATGATTACCTTTAGTTCTTTGGCTTCTCCCTCTTGGATGGAATCATAAAGATTATCCAAGGTTATTTTATTCACATTCTGAGCTTCTTCTATTTTTTTCAGCTCCTGACGTTTGTCACCTACCTGTCGTGCTATTTTCTCATTCTCGGTTACTTGAAATGGATCTCCCGCCCGTGCGAGTCCCGCGAAACCTAACACTTCAACAGGCATGGCCGGTGTCGCTTTTTCAATCTTATCTCCCTTATCGTCGAACATAGCTCTTACCCGTCCTGAATAGATACCCGCGACAAAAGAATCTCCGACATGCAAAGTGCCTCGCTGAATAAGTACAGTAGAGACGATACCCCTTCCGTGATCTATTCTTGATTCAATAACCTTCCCTTCGGCTCGACAGTCGTAAACTGCTTTTAATTCGAGCATTTCCGCTTGTAGAAGAATAGTATCGAGAAGTTCATCAATACCTTGCATTTTAAGGGCAGAGATTTCATTGTAGAGAACACTACCACCCCATGCTTCAGGAATTAAATCGTATTCAGAGAGTTGTTGTTTTACTCGATCGGGATTAGCTTCTTGAAGATCTGTTTTATTTACAGCAACAATGATAGGCACTTTCGCTTCTTTTGCGTGGTTAATAGCCTCTACCGTCTGAGGCATTACGCCATCGTTTGCGGCAACTACTAAAACAACAATATCGGTTATATGTGCCCCTCGCGAGCGCATCATTGTAAATGCTTCATGTCCCGGTGTATCGAGAAATACTATCTTTCCCTTTGGATGTTCGACCATATAAGCACCAATATGCTGAGTAATTCCGCCGTATTCGTCATCCACAACATGCTCAGCACGAATGGCATCCAATAATTTTGTTTTTCCATGATCAACATGACCCATAACGGTGACAATGGGGGGTCTGTCGAGCACGTTTTCTTCCGAAGTTTCATCACTTTCGATGATTGTTTCATCGTAGAGAGAGACAATATTAACCTTACAATCAAATTCTTCGGCTAACAAGGCCGCAGTATCGGCATCGATTTGTTGATTTATGGTAACCATCATGCCCATGCTCATCAATTTCCCGATAAGTGTTGAGGCTTTAAGATTCATCTTTTTTGCTAAATCAGCAACAGTGATAACCTCCATAATATCGATTTCTCTGGGAACCGGATTAGCCTTTTGAGTTATGCTCTTTTTCTTCATCTGCAGAAGTTTTTCTTGATGTTCTTCTTGTTTGGTTTTCTGATATGAACTCTTCTTTTTTGTTTTGAAAAACTTCTTACTACTCGGTTTTTTCTCCTGTATCGGTTCAACCGCTTCTTTTCGAGGAGCACCTTCTCTGTATCTTGGAGGCCTTTGGCGAGGTGTTTGGTTTTTTGATTTTTTCGACTCTTTGTCCCACCGCTTCCTGTCTGTCGGTTGTGACGGTTTTCTTCTTCGATCGGTTGATTTTTCTTCAGTAGATCTTCCGGGGGTCCTTTCTTTTGCCTGTTCCACAGACTTTCGTATAGACTCTGCTTGAGTCGGTTTTTGTTCTCTTTCTATCGAGTCGGTTTTAACCTCCGGAGCTTCTCTTTTTTCAGATTCAGTTTTCTTTCCATGAGGTTTTTCTTCTTTCTTTACTTCCGGTTTAGGAGTAGTCTTTTTGACGACAACGACTTTTTTCGGTTTTTTGACGACAACGACTTTCTTCTTTTCTTTCGTTTCTTTGATATCATCGACCTTATGAGAAGCCGCGGCTGTTTCCTGTTTTCTATGTTTAATAAGCGTTGCTTTAGGTTTTTTATCTTGTTCTTCCGACATAAACTCCCTTCTTCTTTTCCTTCCTTCCTACTCTTCTTCATCCTCTTCAAATTCAAAACTTAGACCAACACCGCAATTCGGACAAGCAGTCATATCCAATGTTATTGACGCTCCACATTCAGGGCATTCATATGTCTCTTCCTCAACACTTTCCGTCTCAGGAACTTCTTGCTGATAAACTTCGGTATTTTCCGTTTCTCCCTCTTCTTCAATAATTTCAACATTTTCTTCGATTATATCGGTGATCGTTTCAATATCCTGATCGGTAAACCCTTCAATCTTTGACAAATCCTCTGTACTCATGCTTACTAACGTTTCGATCAACTCTATATTATTTTCTTTCAAGACGGCCGCCATACGTTCAGAAATACCCGGTAGCTCGGCTATCGTCGTAATCTCTTCTGTTCCGGTTTCTTCGATATCCGTGAAAAGAGCGGAAAGGGCTTTCTTCGTGTCAGCTGAGATATCCATCTCTTCAAATTGTTCTTCGGTTTTAACGTCAATGTTCCAGTCGACCAAGCGGTTGGCCAGTCTAACATTTAATCCTTGTTTCCCGATCGCTAAGGAGAGTTGCCCCTCCGCGACGACGGCTAATGTCTGTTTTTTCTGCTCATCAAAGATGACAACACTCTGTACTTCCGCAGGTGAAAGAGCGTTTTTAATAAACATTCGGGGATCCGTATCGTATTTAAGGATATCAATCTTTTCACCTTCGAGCTCTCGGACAATGGCTTGTATACGAACTCCTTTCATTCCGACACATGCCCCAACCGGATCGACGTCTTCCCTATTTGAATAAACGGCGATTTTTGTTCGATATCCGGGCTCCCGAACAATTTTAAATATCTCAACAGTTTTATCGTATATTTCCGGTACCTCAAGTTCAAAAATACGCTTGACAAAATCGGTATGGGTCCTCGAAAGTACAATCTGCAAACCGGATGGGGTCTTATTTACTTCATAGATGAGCGCTTTAATTCGATCATTCGGTCGGTAGATTTCTCGCGGCGATTGAAAACGTTTGGGGAGAATACCTTCAACTTTACCGAGATCGACATATATATTATTGTTTCTTTCACGTTGATAATAGCCGATTATCATTTCTCCGACTTTATCTTTATACTCTGAATAGAGTGTATCTTTTTGTATCTCTCGTAACGTCTGTTTTGCTTTCTGTTTCGCACTCTGAATAGACACCCTATCGAAGTCTCGTGGATTAATTTCTATCAAGAGTTCGTCACCCACTTCGCACTCATCGTTGTATTCAAGAGCGTCATTTAAGGCAATCTCATTTATGGGATCGTAAACATCTTCTACTATTTCTTTTCGTGCGAAAAGAGACACCTCTTCGCCGTCGTCACTGAATCTTACGACTGCGTTATCCACAATACCGTATTTTCTTTTATAAGCCGCTAGAAGAAACTCTTCAATTGTCTTTCGTACGAGTTCCTCCGAAATTCCCTTGTCTTCAACAAGTGACCGTACGGCACTAGCTAATCCAGAAGCCATTAGCGTTGACCTCCTAAAGAATAATCAAGTTTCGCCTTTTGAATAGATTCAAAAGGTACAGTAAATGTTGTTTCTTCATTTTTTAAGGTGACGGAATTTTCGTCAGCGTCTAAAATTGTTCCTCGAATCCAGTCGGACGCTCCTTTTCTCATCACTTTAATCCAATTATCCATAAAAACTGTAAATTCATCGACCGTTTTTAAAGTCCTATTAACGCCAGGTGAAGACACTTCCAAATGTATATCTCGAGAATCTTCAATAATTTCGATTCTTGACAGGACGGCATTGTGAACTTCGGAACAGTCATCGATACCGACACCATCTTTTTTATAGATAACAAGGGAAATATGCAAGACTCCTTTGACGATATGTTGTTTCAACTCAACTAAATCGTAACCTAATCCTTGTACGATCGGTTTTAAATCAGAATAGAACAAATCCCCTCTATTTTGTTTCTTCATACAATTTTATCCATAAAAAAAGAGTCGTACAGTCGACCCTTGATGTAGTAAAAACTTACGGCTGTCTCATATAAGTTATCAATGTGCCGGAACTGTGTCAATATATTAATCGATTGCGATTGTTAGCGAGGAAACATGATGGATACCGGAATTTTTCAGAACTTCTGCGCATGCAGAAATAGTTCCGCCGGTTGTAAAAACATCATCGAACAGGACAACAGAAATGAGCTCTTTGTTTCCGTTTTTTAGATAAAACTTGCCGTTTAAGTTAATCATTCTTTGTTCAAACGACAATGTTTTTTGAGCTTTTGTTTTCTCTTTTTTTATTATTCTTACAATTGAAAGACCATATTTCTTTTCAAGAATTATTGCTATTTCATCAACAGAGTCTCGACCGGTAAGCCTCTTTTTCCACACATTTGTTGGGACCGGAACAATCGGCTCGTCGGTGAAGTGAGACAGATAACTGTTATAAACGAATTCGGCGAACAACAGAGCAAGATTTTTTTCATTTTTAAATTTATACTGAAATATAGCCTCTTTTACAGCTTCCCGATATGGAAAAACCGCGATATTTCTATCGAAAGAGTAGATGTCTAACCTTTTTCGACAGTAAAGGCACAGTTTTTTCTCAGATATCAATACACGGCCACACTGCGCGCATCTTTTTCCGGTAATAGGAATGAATTGTGTGATACATGAAGGACAGACGGCATAGGGAGTAAGTGTTTCGGAAAAAAGTGAACTACCGCAAAGAATGCAGGTGCGAGGATAGATACAATCTGCAGCAATTTTGAATGGTTTTTGGAAATTCATCGATTAAGCCCCCTCTCAAAAAAAGTGGTTTTAGGTATTTGCAAAAATTTCAATTAATTATATTAGAAGAATTTACCTATTTTTCCACAGTTAATTAATAAAACAAGGGTTAAAAGCGTGTTGCTTCTCTATAAGTTTTACTTTTTTATTTTTTGTTGAAGAGAATAGAGAGTAGTGAGTGCGTCGATCGGTGTCAAATTCTCAATATTTAAGTTTTTTATTGTATCAATGACTAATTGATTTTCAGAAAAAAGTTCTTGCTGAGGAGGGGACATCCTTTTATCTTGATTGGTAATTGTCTTGCCGACCGTCCATTTTTCATTATAACCACCAATGGCTTTAAGAATATTTCCGGCTCGAAGGACAACTTCATCGGGAACCCCGGCTAATTTGGCGACATGGATTCCATATGAATTATTTGCAACACCAGGTTGCACTTTTTTTAAAAAGACAATTTCATTTCCTTCTTCTAGTATATCCAGATAGAGATTTGTTAATTTCTCATGTTTCATTGCAGTCAAGTCGTGAAAATGGGTAGCAAACAATGTTTTTGCTCCAATTTTGTTCAAGAGATATTCCGTAATGGACCATGCCAGTGAGAAGCCGTCGTTTGTACTTGTCCCTCTGCCAATTTCATCCATAATGATTAGACTCCGTGTAGTGGCCGTTCGTAGAATATAGGCGGCTTCATTCATCTCTACTAGAAATGTGGATTCTCCTCGTGCTAAATTATCCGTTGCGCCAACTCGGCAAAAAACCTTATCTACGATGCCTATCGCGGCACTCTGCGCAGGAACAAACGAGCCGATCTGAGCCATTAGTACGATAAGGGCTGTTTGGCGCAGAAACGTTGATTTACCTGCCATATTAGGCCCCGTGATTAATGCAAATGATACCGCAGTGGAGTCCAGCGTGAGGCTGTTTGGAATATATTCCCCCGTCGGAAGATTGTATTCAACTACAGGATGGCGACCTTCTACAATATCTACGTTCCCTGATTCGTTGAGTTGTGGTTTTACATATCCATGAACGGTTGCGGTATATGCTAAAGAACAGTAACAATCCAAATTCGACAACAGGTCGGCAACGCTGAAAAGTTCTTTGGAATGTTCCTCGATATGTTGCCGTACTTCCAAAAAAAGGGTCTTTTCGAGTTCTATGATTTTTTCGGAAGCATTATTAAGTTCGGATTCCAATTCTACTAATGTTTCCGTAGTATACCTTTCTGTTCCGACAAGTGATTGCCGTCTAATAAAATGATCGGGAACAAGACGAGCGTTTGATTTGGTAACCTCTAAGAAATAACCGAGAATTTTATTATATTTAATCTTCAGTGAAGAAATACCCGTATCTTCCTTTTCCCTTTTCAAGTAGTTGTCTAACACTTTTTTGCTGTTCGTCTTAAGCTCTTTTAAATCATCCAGTTCTTTGGAGTAGTTCTCTTTTATGATATTTCCTTCATTAAAGAGAATAGACGGTTCATCAGTTATTGCCTTTTCGATAAGCGATTGGACCAAGGTCATTGCTGTTTTAAGCCGTTCATCTTCACTCCAAAACAATTTTTCAGCTCTTAAATCTTCTAAAACAGCCTCAATCTTTAGGGCACCTTCGATCGATGTTTTTATTGCTAAAAGGTCCTTCGCATGGGCTTTTTCGGTTGCGATGCGAGTGGTTAATCGCTCTATATCTAGTAAGGAACCGAGAATATCTCGAAGAGAAGAGAGAAGCATTTGATCCCTATAAAGAAATTCCACCTTTTCTTGTCGTTCCGTCATCTTTGTTTTTTTTCGTAAAGGATGAACTATCCAATTTTTTAATTTTCGTGAGCCTGCAGCTGTTTTTGTTTCATCGAGAACCTCAAGCAGGGTGTACCGTTTGCTCCCGTCATACATGTTTCCGATTAATTCAAGATTTCTCTGACTCGATTCGTCCAGACCGACATATTCATCATCATCATAAACATGAAGAGTACGAATCTGCGGAAGGGTCCTATGAGCGTTTTCTTGTAAATATTCTAATAATACTCCGGTCGCAAAGAGTGCGGGATCATTATCATCAATCCCGAATCCTTTTAGATTGAGAACATGAAATTGGGTTTTTAAAAGTTCGACACTATTCTCTTGGTCGAAATGCCAATCAGGAAATCGATTTATGACGAGCTTGTGTTTTTCGTTAATAATCTGCTGGAGAGCCGGGTCTTCTTCCAAAAGTGATTCTTGAATTAACAATTCTCTTGGTTGAATACGTGCCAATTCCTCTCTTACTTTTGGGATTCTCTCTGCTGTAATGTAGCTTGTAGCATGAAACTCGCCGGTTGAAGAATCGATAAAAGCTAACGATATTCGGTTTTTTACTTTTCCTAAAGCGAGAAGATAGTTATTCTTTTCTCGTTCCAGAAAATCTTGCTCTAAAACAGTACCGGGGGTTATAATTTCAATAATATCTCTTTCAGCGATTCCCCGTCCATTTAAAGGTAAATTGATCTGCTCGCAAACAGCGATTTTTTTTCCCAATTTTAATAACCGAGCAATATACGATTTGGACGCATGATAGGGAATGCCGCACATAGGAACATTATTGCGTTTTGTCAAGGTTAGATTTAGAAGGGAACTTACCTCTTTTGCGTCTTCCTGAAACATTTCATAAAAATCACCAAGTCGAAAAAACAGAATTGCATCTTTTGCTTTCTGTTTTAGGTTCTTATATTGACGCATCATGGGAGTATCAGACATGATATCTCGTTTATCGCCGGCGTAATCTCTCTAAAACTAATTCGGTAATATCAACCGCTTCGCTATACCAGATAATATCAGAATCTTTTGCATTGAAAACGATGGAATAACCTTCGTTTTCCGCGATAAACTCAATTTCGTTTAATATTTCTGAAAGAAAAGAGGAAGATTCCAGAAGTGATTCTTGCCTTCCTTTTATTTGGTTGTATTTTATTCTTGTGTATTCTTTCAAATACTCTTTTTTTTCAAATATCTCGTTATCAAGCTGAAGTACTTCCCGATCCTCCCCTCTGTTCTCAGCTTTCAGTTTTCTCTGCTCCAACTGATCGATCTCCTCCATAATCAGCTCCCTATTCGCTTTAAACTCATTTTTCATTTCTTCGAGCTCTCGGTACGCACGAGATTCTCGGAAGTAGTTTGATATAATCTTTGAGAGATCTATAATTCCGATTTGCGTGAACCTTTCGGCAAAGACGGGGACGGTAATCGTAAAAGAGAAAATGAGAAATAGAAATAATAATTTTTTAGACATCTGCGCCTCTTTCAAAATAGGAATACGCGGTAATTGCAAAATTTTCAAATGCTTATACTGCAAACATTTAACGTTTTAACTATGATTAAAATGGTTGTTTTTGCAATTACCTCCTATCATTAAAATAGTTCATAGGTAAACGATATAACAAAATCAATGCCTGCACCCGGAGTATTATTGTTGTTAAACATATTACCGGTTTGCCAATCAACGACGCCATCTTCGGTTTTAAACCTCTTAGCGAAATAGAATCCTATCGGCAATCCCGGAATGGTTAGTCGAAATCCGCCACCAAAACTGAACATAAAATCATCAATGTGCGTGGTTTCAAATTCTTCGAATGTTTCCCAAAGAGCGGCGGCATTAAAAAAGAAATCCCACCATAAATACTGTTCTATGATCGGAATTCGCAATTCAAACCAATTATTCCATAATATCTTTCCGTCGTAGTGTGCCGGCCACCCTCGAGCGATAAGCATGCCTTCCGTATACAAGAGATCTTCACGGGTTGTAACGGTATCGATTTGTGTTCCTCCCCCTTCGGGAAAGATAAGCTGCGGTAGAATCATGGAGAATGATGAGTTGAGAGCCAAGATTGTTTTGAAATTCCAATTTTCAAAAACCGGTATATCCAGCAGTTTGAAGTAAAGTTCTCCTTTGGTAGAACTACGGATATAGTGTCGTGTTCCGAAAAACACACCTCCCGTTAATTTGAAGGACTGTTTCAGAACGAAACCCTTCGTTGGTGTGTAAATTAGATCGCGTGTATCCCATGAGAGAGTAAGACCAAGACTATTCACCAGTCGTCCTGCATTAAGATTCTCCCTCTCAGTTGCGTTATAGGGTCTGTATATGTAATCATCATAGGTAATAAATTTCAGTGTCGTGTTAGGATTACCGCTTATTGAGACCCTGCCGGCATTTGTATGCCATGTATATCCTGAAGTTAACCCAAGCGAAAAATTCCAAGAATCGTACTCCATAAGATATGAATCGGGAATAGAATAACCGTTTTCCACAGCGTATTCATAGTCGGTTATCAAACCATACGTATCAATAGTGTCGGCATTCGGAATACCTGGAAATTTTTCTCCGGCTTGATAAGTTGTGCCGTTATACTCGGTTTCAGCAGGAAAGAGGTAATAGCCGTCGAAAGGGTCCGGGACCGCGTTACTATCGTCGGCATCAAAAACAGGAGAGATAATATCTTGTTTGATGCTTTGAGAAAGTTGATGTTCCACGGAAAGATCGATTCCCATAAGGATTCGTTTTTGTAGAAACCAATTATCGGTGAATCCGAAATTCAGCTTCTGTTGTGTTCCTGATGCTTGTACTCCGGCGCTTAATTCGAGTGCTCTGCCTAGAAAGTTGTTATCTTTTATCTGTAAAAAGCCCATAACCGGAAAATCTCCCGCGGCACCTGAGAAGGTAACACCGAAATTGAGATCGATCGTTTTCCCCTCCTCAACGTTGATAATAAGGTCCATTAACCCCTCGGTGCTACCCATGGGTGTGGTTGGTTCAACAACTGAAAAAAGCTGGGTGTTGTAAAGATTTTGAAGACCCTCCATAACATTCTTTTTACTGAAAACATCCCCAACTTCAAAAGGTAATTCACGTCTGATAACATAATCTTTCGTTTTTTCGTTACCCTGAATCACTATATTTTCTAAATGGGCCCTTCCTCGTTCAACAATATTAATACGATAAAGGATAGAGTTTTCTTCTTCATTACGTATTTCTTCACGGGTTATTTCGTTATATATATAGCCGTTATCGTAATATATATCAGTAATTCTCGCGAAATCCGCTTCCAATTTTTTTAAATTGAGTATATCGCCCGACTCTAAACGAACAACCTCCTGCAACTCTTCTTGCGAAAAAAGAGTATTGCCGGTAAACTCTATTCCTTCAAAAATATATTGTTCGCCCTCCTCGATATAAAGTGTGATAACTAAAAAATTTTTCTCATCTTTTTCATCCTTTACCATCTCCCTTACTACATCAACGACTTCAGCATCTATATAGCCGTGTTCCCAGTAATAAAGTTGAATACTCTGAATATCCTCCTCTAATTTGCTCTCTTGAAAAACGCCGCTTGAAAAAAGTCCCTGTTCTTTTGTTTTCATCTTACGTTTCAATGTTCCTTCAGATGCAAACGAGTTTCCTGAAAATTCGATAGATTTAATTTTCGTCTGTTTTCCCTCATCAATTTGAAAAATAACATCAGCCGTATTTTCGTCTTTATTTTCTTCAATGGTCCCCTCTACCAGGACATCGGGATACCCTTTTTCCAAATAAAGTTCTTTTATTGCTTCAACATCTAATTTTACTTTGGTTTTATTTACCATATCGCCGTTCTTGAGAAGAACGACATCGAGAATATCAGGGTCCCTTAAGGATTGATTGCCTCTGATTTGAATTCTTTCAACTACAGGCCTTTCCGTTACATCGAATTCGATGATGAGCGAGTTATAATCATCGTCTCCAGCTTTTGCATTGGGAACGAAAAGTTCGAAATAATCTAATGCGTATAGTTTACTTTGTAGTTCTAAAAAAAGCTCGTCGGAGTATTCTTTTCCAACATAAGGTTGAACAATACCCCGTAATTCGTTTTCGGAAACGTGTTCAAGACCTGTAAATTTGATATCTTTTATCGGTTTCCCGACATACCAATCGGAGGTTTGCTGGGCAGATATGCCCATCGAAAAGAAAAAAAATAACCCCGCTAGAAGTATTAATCGTTGCATAGTATCTCCTGTATCAAAATGAGAAACCCCAGGAAAGAGCGAGACTGACGCCGGGGGGTTCACCAAAAAGATCTTGCAAATTCGGCATAAATGTTAGTTCAAGGAGTGCGAGCGGTGTTTTCCATTCTACACTAATTTCGGTTTCAACGGTAAAATCCTCTTCAGTTTTATTCTCCTCAAATAATGGATCGTTCATTTGTAAGCTCAACATCGCTTCGAGAAAAAGATCTTCACTTAGGTACTTTCCTAGGAATACCGTGGTATTGTCAAGGTATCTGCCGAAGGTCCCGATAGGAGTTGTCGGCAATGTAGAGACCTC